>DASTFK010000157.1:0-4143 GCA_035719945.1 Nitrospira sp. | reverse complement strand
TTAATCTCCAGACGAAAGCTACTCCTCTCTCAGTCTCATTTAAACACGGACACTTTCACGGACACCGAAGCGGTTTCTGGAGCTCACTCCGGTGTCCGTTCGAGCGAAGTACTTGAAAACATTGGTGCGCCCGGCAGGAATTGAACCTGCGACCTGCGGGTTCGAAGCCCGACGCTCTATCCAACTGAGCTACGGGCGCCCAAAGCTATTTCAAGCACTTTACCCAAGAAATTGTCAAGGAGACGTACAGGACCGGCAGATCTTCAGAGCTGCTTCAGAATTGTTGTTGCCAATTCGTCGACCGAACGACCGTCAGTGGCGATAGTCAGGTCAGCCGCGGCCTGATATTTTGGCGTTCGTTCGGTGAGGACGTCTCGAATCTCTTCCACATGGGACTTCGTACCGGTGAGCGACGGTCGCTGGGTATCGCCGCCGATTCGGGCTGCGATGGTTTCCACCGAGGCCGTCAGCCAAATCAGCCGTCCATTGCGCTTGAAAACATCCACGTTTTGCTGACGCAAAATCGCACCCCCTCCTGTATCGATGACGAGGTTGTCCTGTCCCGCCAGTTCCTGGCAGACTGCGCTCTCTAAATCCCGAAAGTAGTCCCAGCCATGAGCGGCGACAATATCGGGAATTGATGAGCGAGCGCGGCGGACGATTTCTCTATCGGTCGAGACGATGGGACGGCCAAGCCGAGCCGCCACAACTTTTCCCACGGTACTCTTGCCGGTCCCTCGGTACCCGATCAGGACAACGTTCATCGCCTACCATGAGCTGATGGCCGACCGTAGGTCGTCATCTCAGGCGGGACTCCAACACGGCGCGCATGACGTGCGTGGGAGCGGATTGGCCTGTCCAGCGTTCGAACTGCGCCGCGGCCTGGTAGAGAAACATTTCGAGGCCAGAAATCGTCCGGCAGCCTGCAGCCTTCGCATCGATAAGCAACTGCGTGTCGCGGGGATTGTAGACAATATCCATGACCGTCAGACCGGGATGGAGGAGATGAGTCGGCACACAGCTCATGCCGGTCTTGGGCGACATGCCGATCGGCGTACAGTGAATCAACACTCGGCCCTCCGCCAAGGCGGTTTTGAGAGACTGCTCTTCGAGAAGGGCGTCTGCGACGTGTACGGCCGTCTTCTGCATCAAGTCCGAGGCCAGCCCTCGCCGCTCCTGATCATCGATCCCCAAGAGATGAATTCGGCGAATCCCGGCCTCTGTCGCAAGCGCAAATGCGATCGCGCGCGCCGCCCCCCCTGAACCGAGAATGACCACGGGTTCGCCGCTCAGCGGAGCATTTCCCTCTTTCAACGCGCGAAGTGCACCGGTGGCATCGGTGTTGGTGCCGACTAATTTCCCGTTCTGCGCAACGATCGTATTGATGGCGCCGATGTGGCGTGCCATCGCTTCTACTTCGTCTAGACACGGCAGAACGGCCACCTTATGTGGAATGGTCACGCTGGCGCCGCGAAAATTGCCAAGGGCGCGCAGTCCCTTGACGGCGTCACCGATGGTGTCGACCTTCCAGGCCAGATAGACAAAGTTGAGACCGAGTTTTTGAAAGGCCGCGTTGTGGATGGCGGGAGAGAGGGAATGCTCGACAGGGTTTCCAATCACCCCGCAAAATTGTGTCGTGGCATCGATCTCCATTGCCTTCATCCCTTGGATACGGTCATACCGCCATCGATCGTGAATGTACCGCCCGTCACCCAGCCTGCCTCATCGGACGCCAGGTACAGCACCATATTCGCGACTTCTTCCGGGGTCCCAGGCCGTCGGAGAGCATAGTGACTCAGAATCGGCTGAAGCATGTCCGGATTGCTCATCAGAGGAGCAGCCATCGGCGTGTCGATCAAGCCGGGATTCACGATGTTGCATCGAATCCCATCCTTGGCGTAATCGATTGCAAGTGCGCGCGTAAGGGCATCGACGCCCCCCTTCGAGGCCGCGTAGGCCGGAGCGCCGGGAATGCCGACCAGGCTCGCGACCGAGGAAATGTTCACAATCGCACCGTGACCTTGCTTGAGCATCTGAGGAACAACGGCCCTGGTCATGCGGAAAACACCCGTCAGGTTGACATCAAGAAGCGTCGCCCACGTGGCGTCGTCTGTTTCATGAATGCGCTTCCCGAAGTCTCCGATTCCGGCATTGTTAACCAGGATGTCGATGCGACCGAAGCTGTCAAGTGTCCGCTGCGTCACGTCCCGTACATGCAGTTCGTCGGTCACCGACCCTGCAACGGCCAAACCTTTACCTTTGCTATGCCTGATCCCGCTCATGACGCGGTCGAGTTCCGCTTGCCGTCGGCCGGTGATGACCACCGCAGCCCCTTCCTCGGCGAAGCGCTTAGCGACCGCTTCTCCGATGCCCGCGTTGCCGCCGGTCACGATGGCCACCTTTCCCTCTCGTCGGCTCATCACGTCTCGTCCTTTCCGTTTTCCTCAGCTGACCCGTCGTCTTCAGGACCCGACGGCGTAGTCCCACGGGACCAGAAACCCGGTTCCACTTTTCTTGCCACCGTGAGGAATCCGGAATGCGCGACCATCCGATGATCCGGGCGAACGCTGCGCCCCTGGACCGACCAGGTACGAAGCAGGGTTTCAAAGGTTTCGACCATGGCAAACACGGCGGCGCGTTGCAACGCCGCCACGGTCTGCTGAACCTGAGGTACGGTGGGGACAAAGCTCAGATAGATCCCGCCCGATCTCAGCACTCGTGCGGCGTGCGGCACCACCTGCCAGGGCTCAGGAAGATCCAACACGACACGATCAAAAGGCACTCCATCCTCCAGAAGTTGGATCCCTTCATACGCATTGTTCCGGTGCGCAACAAGATTCGGGACTGCGCCCATATACCGTTCGATGTTGAGTCTGGCCGTTCTTGCAAAATCTTCCCGAGCTTCACATGTGACGACCAGGCCTCGCGGTCCGACAGCCCGAAGCAGCGCCATGGTTAAAGCACCCGACCCGGTGCCTGCTTCAAACACCCGCGCGCCTGGATAGATATCGGCCCACATCGGAATGAGAGCCAGATCTTTGGGATACAGCACTTGTGCGCCTCGAGGCATTTTCAAGACGTAATCCCCGAAGGTCGGCCGCAAGGCCAGCATCGATTTACCACCAGAAAGCGTCACGATCGAGCCATCCACCTTATCAATGAGAGCGTCGTGCGCAATTTTGTGACCGCTCAGTTGATAGAGATCACCGGCCTTGAGCGTCAAGGCGTAGTGGCGGCCCTTCGCATCGACCAGATGAATGCGTTCGCCATTCTGCAATCGTGCATGTGACATGACGCGCCATTCTAGAAGCGGAACGGCGGCTTTTCAATAACAGCGCGGATGGCTGTCCCAGTCCTTTCCCGTCCAGGTGTATCGCGCATCGCGTGACGTGTAAGGCCGGCTGATAACTTATCTCGCCTGTGACAAATCGGCCCGGCCCTATCTCAAACCCTACACATCCGCAGCAGGATTGCCTCAGGGGCCGTCAGCTCTTCTTCATTAAGCCTTTCTAATAGTTCCAATATTTCATGACGATCGTGAAACAAAATTCTCATGATCAATCCAGCATAGGAATTGCTGCGTAGATACCAACAGCGGACAGGACAGGAGTGAATCTTTTGCAGCGGGATTGCCTCTCAGTAAAGGAGACTTATTGAAATATGGTCACCGAGAACGTACGGGTGGCAGCTGAGAGCCGAAGGTTGTTGAGGAGGATGATCACATGAAAAACGACGTGTTCTCTGCCGATGGTCCAGAATTGAAGTCACCGGAGATGAAGGATGTCGATACCGACCACTCCGAGGATAGCGATTTGCTGGACATGATCGGACGAGATTCCGTGGATCCAGAAGTAGCTCCGGAAATCCCTAAAGCGACGAAGCGTCACATCGAATCGAGCAGTCCGTTTTTGTTGGAGTCGCTCTACTTTCAATCGTTCGGCGAACGGCCACTCTTAACGAGAGAAGAAGAGACGGCACTGGCGAAACGGATCGATCAAGGATCGAGCACCGTCCGAGCGACATTGCGTCATGCCCATCGCCTGCTGTCTCGCATGAAGCGATCGGATGCCGTGCTTGAAGCACAACACACGCTGCAAACCGTCCGGCAACTGAGCGGACTGTCCGCGACTGCCCTTGACAAGG
>DASTFK010000156.1:0-2053 GCA_035719945.1 Nitrospira sp. | reverse complement strand
TCAGCCAGCGAGCGGGCGGTCAGCACGCCTGCGATGACGAATCCGCAGACCAGCGCAAACAGGATGGCAAGGGCGACTTTCCAGCGGATAGAAAGCGTCATTGTGGAAGCGGCGGGTGAAGTGTGCTGATCACGGTTCCTTGAGTTTGTAGCCGAGGGATTTCACGGACAGGATCGCTTCGTCGAGCAGAGGAATTTTTTGCTTCAGTCTCCGGACGTGCACGTCGACGGTCCGAGTGGTACCGAAGTAATCGTAGCCCCAGACCTGATTGAGCAGCACCTCCCTCGTCAGGACCCGTCCGGGATGGCGCAGGAGATGTTCCAGCAGGCCGAACTCCTTGGCGGTGAGCGGTACGTCCTTGCCCTGCACGGTGACTTCATGCCGGTCCAAGTCCATTGAGAGCTTGCCGTACTGATAGGAGGTCTGGGTCTCCTGCCGGCTGCGATCGACTCGGCGCAAGAGGGCTTTGACTCGCGCCACGAGCGCCTTCGGGCTGAAAGGTTTCGTGACGTAGTCGTCTGCCCCCAACTCAAGACCGATGACTTGGTCCGTTTCCTCGGCTTTGGCCGTCAACATGATGATCGGCAGCATTGCGGTTTCCGGCGCCGACCGCAGGCGTTTGCAGACCTCGAGGCCGTCGATTTCCGGCAGCATTAAATCGAGCACGATGAGGTCGGGCTTGTGTTGCTTCGCGCAGTCCAGCCCTTCGGTCCCCGTGGCGGCGGTGACGGCACGGTAGCCTTCCTTTTCCAGGTACAGCTTGACCAACTGGAGAATATCCTTCTCGTCTTCGATGATCAGAATTTTCTTGGCGGGGGCACTGGCCATGGAAGGTGTAACCAGCGTACGGGGCGAGGCAAGCGGTGTCAAGCGCACAGGCGCTTGAAAAAGCAGGGAGAACCGGGCCGGCGGCTGGGGCTATTCTGTTGACGGAGCCTTACCAACTCACGTAAGGTTGGTAGGATACAGAGTCTCAGAAAGGGACGCTCATGAAGATTTACCTCGCCAATCCACGCGGTTTTTGCGCCGGAGTCGACCGGGCCATCGACATTGTCGATCTCTCGCTCAAGAAGTATGGAGCGCCGATCTACGTCCGCCATGAAATCGTCCATAGCCGCCACGTTGTGAATTCCCTGCGCCACAAGGGTGCGGTCTTCGTGGAAGAATTAAACGAGGTGCCCGAGGGCTCCGTCGTCATTTTCAGCGCCCACGGAGTCGCCAAGTCCGTGTGGGAGGAAGCCAACCGCCGCCGGTTGCACGTCATCGACGCCACGTGTCCCCTGGTGATTAAAGTGCACAACGAGGTTAACCGGGACTACACCCAGGGATACGACCTCATTCTCATCGGCCATGCCGGCCATCCGGAAGTGATCGGCACGTTAGGTCAGGTGCCGGATAAATTTCATCTTGTCTCCTCGGTCAAAGACGTTGAGCAACTGCATGTGGAAAACACGATCAACTTGTCCTATGTCACCCAGACGACGCTCAGCGTCGATGAATGCCGCGACATCGTCGGAGCGCTGCACCGGCGGTTCCCCCACATCAAGGGACCGCATCAGGAAGACATCTGCTATGCCACGCAAAATCGCCAGAACGCCGTGAAGGAATTATCCAAGCTCGTCGACGTCATCCTGGTGATCGGCTCCCCGAACAGCTCCAACTCCAACCGTCTCCGCGAATTGGGTGAACATTGCGGGATCAATTCGTACTTGATCGATGCGGCGGCAGACATCAATCCGGCCTGGTTGAAGAATGTCAGCGCCATCGGCATCACTGCCGGCGCGTCGGCGCCGGAGGTGTTGGTCGAAGAGGTCGTGACGTATTTGAAGACGTATGGCACGGCCGAGGTGGAAGACCTGACCGTCATCGAGGAGGACGTCGAGTTTCTCCTTCCCAAGGAGTTGATCACGATCGATCCTGCGAGCAAGTCTGTGGCAGCGCCAGCCCGATAGGCCTTCTCAGCCCTCCCCAAATGTTGTAGTTGGTTTGCAGGCCATCCACTACCTGCGGTATTTTTCTTTGATTTCTCTCCACTGCTGTGCTACAAAACCGG
>DASTFK010000155.1:0-5345 GCA_035719945.1 Nitrospira sp. | reverse complement strand
TACCGCACGAACGAAAACCCCTGCCGCACAATCGTGCGCACGGGCAGACCGTACTGGTCGGCGAGCCGCCTGATCTCTTCCTGCCCGTGGTCGATGAAGTCGCCACCCGCCTCTGCATGCTGGCCTTTGGCAAAGCCATCGCGAATCGTCAGCACTCGTCCGCCGACGCGGTCTCGCGCCTCCACGACCGTCACGCGAACGCCGTTGTTCTTGAGACGAACGGCGGCAGAGAGTCCGGCGAGTCCGGCACCGACGACGATGACTGCTGTGCCGTTGAGACTCATGCGGATAGCCTACTCCCCAGTCTGACGGTCCGCCAGAGCCTGGATCCCTAGGTGCCCGATCGCGGAACGAAGCGTCTCGCGCTTCGGGGTTGGTTAGGTGAAAAAAGACGACTTTGGGGCAGCCTGGCCCAATAACGCTTGTTCTGTTCTGTAAGGACAAAATTTTGGAGGGGTGGAGGGACCTGCGCAACAGCTACTTCACGACCGGGATGTTCTCGGACTTCTTCACAATATCGATCGGCTGGAAGACGGGATCGGATGCGCCTTTGGAGGACTCAGCCTCGATGCGTTGCAGGAACGCTGCAGGACCGGAGATCGGCGCATAACTCAATGTGGCCTCGACATCGAAGGTCCGCGTGTCCTTCGGTGTCGGGAAGTTGAAGGTTTCGACGCGCAATTCTTCCGGCTTCAACACCGTATCCTCGACAACCTTCACGGCTTCGAAGTCGAACATAGTATTCTGGCCCTTCGCGTCCTGAAAGACCCTGCCATAGACACGCTTCTCCGCAAAGACCGTCCTGAGATTCTTGCCCTTGATGTCCAGCTGCAGCACGACGCTCGCCCAAGCCGGGTGGGTCGTCGGAAGATTGTGGGGTACGAGGCTCTGCACTTTGACCACCACAGTCGTCTTGTCGCCCTCGATCTTCGTCTCGATGTCGAGCTTGGCCGCTTCCTGCCGTAATTTGCCGATGCGTCCCGGGAACGTGTGATTGGCCACGGTCCGTTTCTTTTCCCCATTCGCCGATTCTCCGGTCTGCTCCGGCATGTGGCAGGACTGGCACTCCTTGCCCGACTTGATGGCTTTGCTTTGATCCCAATTGCCGAGCAGGTCGTTCGTTTTGCCGAGATTGGCCCCCGCCGGCACCGCCTGGTGGCAGTTCAAGCAGAGATCGGATTTGTGAAACAGGCCCAGCTCCATCGATTGATGGGCGAGGTTCTGGGCGAAATCCTTGTAGGGGCCATACAGCGTCTTGCTTCCCGCGGGTTCATATTTCGGCTCCGGCGGCTGCTTCGTGCGGTCCACCTGCTTGATGAGGTGGCACTGCGAACAGGCGACGCCGTCCATCTGCGGATCGCCCGACTTGGCCTGATCGATGAAGAACTGGACCTTATCGGGGAATTCGCGAATATGCGGCGCATGGCAGCGGAAGCACAGCGCCTTGTCCTTGCCGGCAGGCGACGCCAAAAACGCGTCGAGTGCGGCGCGGAATGCGGGCGAATGGATGGACCGCGACAAGGGAGAGGTCTCCCACTCTTCGAAGACGCGCTCATGGCAGCGTTTGCACTTATTGGAATTCGGAAAGGCCTTGTCCATCGTGACGGGTGCTTTGCCGTCCTGCTGCGCCAACAGCCGGTCACCCCACAGCTGCGAGGCCGCGCCACCGAGCAGCACGACGCTGGCCACAACAATTGACAGACCTGCCTTTTGCAGCACGCTTCGCATTCCCTTGTGCCTTCAGAGAGTCTTCGCCCGGTAGGTCAGCATACGAGGCTGCGTGTACTCGTCGAAAATCTTCTTGGCGGTTTCTCGCTCTTTGTCATCCTTCAGCGTGGCGAGATATTTGTCTTTAAGAGCCGGCCCCGCCGTTGGTATCAGGCTGTAGCTCAACACCGCCTCCACGGAGGCGGGGGTCGCGCCGGCCGGAACCGCGAACGAGAACGGCACCTTTCTCGTGTTCCCGCCTTTGATGAACGGATCCGGAATCGGCCCGCGAAGAATCTTCTCGTAGGGCAGCCCGAAGTGCTTCGTCTCCTGCGCCAGGACCTTGCCCTGCGCATCCTTGACGGTAATGGCCAAATCGAATTGTTTGAGCACCGGGTCGCCGTCCGGGAAGCTGTGCGGCAGGCTGCCGACCTTGACCAGCGCCGTGCCTTCGACTTTCTCGGCGGACTTGCTGCTGTCGATGTCGATGCGGGGCATCCACTCGGCCTGAAGGTTACGGTTCTTGAGCAGGATGCCCGGGATCACGACACCCCGGAAATAATGGCGGCCGATCGAACGCGTCATGGCTCCGCGCTTCGAAGTCGAACTGCCGGTGGACTGCTCCATGTGACAATCCTGACAAATCGTGCCCTGCAGGATTTCTCCCGGCAGATCCTTTTGCGTGACGTCTTTCACCTTGTCGAAATGGCAGGAGGCGCAGTAATTTGCGCCGCGGAACAACGGCACCTGCACCGCCTCATGGACGAGGTTCTCCTCCGGATCGGCATAGGGGCCGTGCATGATCTTCCCCGGCTCGATCTTGAACGTGGGCGGCGGGCCACTGGTGCTTTCCTTGATCAGATGGCAGGACGCACAGCCGATGCCTTCGATCTGCGGCTTGCCCGAGATGACCTGTGCAGCAATTTTCTCGGCATACTGCGGGAACACCGTCGTCGACGGAACATGGCAGGAGAGGCAGCGCTTGCGTTCGTCCGCCGTGGGATTCGTCTGCAGCCACACGCCCAGCACCGTGCGGAACACCGCCGACTCCAGCGACGTACCGTGCAGCAAGGCAGCGTCCACGCGACCGAAGGTCTTGAGGTCGGGGGTCTGTTCCCGCGCGCCTTTCCATTCTTCATAGTGCCGGTCGTGACACTGCTTGCACTCCTCGGAACGGATGAAGACCTGCTCGATCTCGTCGACCCACTTTTCCGGGCTCTGGCCGTTGGCCTTCTGCGCCACCGCCCCGTCTTGATAGAAGACCATGACGCCAAGCAGGAGGATCAGAATGCACGTTACGGCTATACGTCGTCTGGTCAACATCGAATTTGAGTCTTAGGCGGTTGTGGGCACTAAGGTGTTTTTTTCAACACCCTAGTCTCGCTTACAGCCTACAAAGTGAAAGTTGACACCCCACCCGACGGGGTCGCCTGGGTCGGCCGGCTCGTAGGTGCCGACGGTGAAGTTGCATTCATTCATGGCCTTCTTGATGTGCCGTCCGAAATCCAGCATGTTTTTGACTTCCTTCTTGTCGATTTCCTTGATGACGGACCGCACCTTGATCCCTGCGTAGTCAGCGCGTGAATTGCCGATGACTTCGAACACTGCCACACCTTGTGGCCGCTGCAGCTTCAGCTCTTTCTGAATCTCTTCGTCCACGTCACCCACGATGACGCCGAAGTCCTCGCCGAGCTTGGTCGCCTCATCGACCGTCATCGCTTGGGACTCAGCCGTCCCGTTGGCGGCCGTCTGGCCGGGAAGCGGGTTGCCCAGCAGGTCGAATAATACCCCACACACAACCAGGGCCCTTCCCCAACGAAGGGCCCTCGTAGTGCCGTACACGAAACTCTTGCGATGTTCCCCCAAGGTCGGCGCCTCGCGATGCCCGATCACCCGCGCGATGGTTTCTCGTTCATCACACCATGAAACCTAGATTTTCGCAATTGGATCAATGGCCAACTGAAACCATGGCGCCACCGCTTTTTGACCGTTCCGCTCCTTGTTTTCCCCGTTCCAGACGGCGAAGGCGACGGTTTGAACGCGCCCGGGAATGAGTTTGGCCTCGTTGTCCTGCTCCTCGGCGCCGAGCGGCCGGCGCATCACCACGTGCCAGACCCCGTCCTTCCACGTCGCCTTGCCCTGCACTCTCCCCTGCTTCTCCTTTGTCGTCAGCGTGCTGAAGCCGCCTCCGATCAAGTCTTCCACCGAGGACACGCGGCGCGGGATCACCTCGAAGGTCCGTACACCTTCCCGCTGCTTGTCAGTGCTGCGGGCAGCCCGGCGATCGATATCGGTCTGCCAGTCGGCCTTCCAATGCCAAATATTGATGTAGTGGTCGAGTTGGCCCATGCAAAAGAAGGCCGGGGCGTCGCCGAGCGGAAGCCCGATGGCCACGCCGTCCCGGAACGTGCCGGGCGTCAACCGGTCATTCTTCGTGTTGTCCTGCCATTCCAAGAGAAACGCGATCTCGGTCCCGTTATGAATGGAGCGGACGATCAAGGCGCGCGCGGTGGGCTCCGGCCAGACAGGTCTGGTGATCACCTGGCCGCTCAACGGCAACGTCATCGGAGGGACCTTCGCCCAGGTAGGATCCTCTGGCGTCGTGGGCAGATCGCCCTCGATCAGATGGGCGCGTATCACCATGCCTTCTGAACTCACGAGCGGAATGCCCATGCCGCCTAAGACCGCGGCCGACACGAGAATGCAGGAAAAGAAAAAGAGAAGAGAACGGGGAGGTTTCTTGGTCGTGTTGCGCAGCATGCTCATGTCCTGGTTGACCAAGCTGAGAGCCGGAGGAAACAGCCTGCGGACCATCCAGGGGCGGCCGCCGATGTCACCATACCACAAAACACTTGAGCGACCAATGAACGCGGATTCGGGTTTCTACCAAAGACGCACGCGCCGGATCTTGTTCTCGCCCCGCTCGCAAATGTAGAGGTGCCCAACGGAATCCAACGCAAGCCCGACCGGCGAATTGACGACCGCCTCGACGCCCAGCAGGCCGTCGCCGTGCTTGAGCGCGCCGGCGGATTCCTTGGCGACGAATCGCGCCGCGCCGCAGCCACCCATGTTCTTGTCGTCGTAGCCGCTGTCGCCGTTCCCCGCCACGGTGGTGATGATGCCGGTGGCCGCATCGACTCGGCGCACGCGATGGTTCATTGTGTCGGACACGTAAAGATTGTCCTGTGCGTCGAAGACCACGCCCTCTGGCGCGTGGAGCATCGCGCGGGTGGCCGGCTTGTCGTCGCCATCGTAGCCGTAGCGGCAGACGCCGGCGAGCGTGGAAATCACGCCAGTCTTCCGATCGATCTTGCGGACGCGGTTGCTGCCCTTGTCGACGATCACGACGTCGCCCTTTCCGTCCACGGCGATGCCGACGACGTCGTAGAGCCGGGCCTCCAGCGCGGGCTTGCCGTCATCCAGATACATCGACATGTCGAGGCCGTCCGAGCAGACCGGCATGAGCCAGCCGTGATCGTCGCTGAAATCGATGCCGATGGCGTCGCCCGAGAGGACCACAAGGTTGCGGGCCACGAGCGGCTGCTCGCGCGCGTCGTCTTCGGCGGACCAGGCGCCGGCAATCGTCGTCACGAGGCCCGTGCGGGGATCGTAGCAGCGGATCTTGTGGGCCTGCGTAT
>DASTFK010000154.1:0-3381 GCA_035719945.1 Nitrospira sp. | reverse complement strand
CGGCAATCCGCAAAAGACTGATACCACAGGCGGGAATATTACGATTGATCCCGAGAATGTCATACTTCAAAACAGCCAGATCATCGCCCAGGCCTTCGCCGGCACGGGGGGGAATATCTCTATTGTTTCGAACGTTTTTCTCGCTGACCCGAGCAGCGTGGTCGATGCGTCGTCCGCACTCGGAATCAGCGGCACGGTGGACATCCGGTCGCCAGTGAGCAATATTTCCGGCCTCATTGGCCGGATGCCTGAATCGGTGCTGGCGGCGCAAGCCTTGCTGCGGGCTGCCTGTGCGGCGAGGCTGGCGGAGTCCAAAGTGAGCAGTCTCGTTGAACGCGGACGCGATCACATCCCTGTCGGTCCGGACGGCTTGCTGGCTACCCCATACGTGCAGTCTGCCTCTGAACCATCGACGCTGATGAGCCCTCCATCGTTGGGCGTCGGAAGTACGTCAGGGATCCAGGTACGTCGTCTCATGGGTCAGGCTCTCACTCCTCGCGTCCACGTGTTGTCAGGTGATGCTGCCTGCCAATCATGAATTGGCACAGGACGAGGAGCTCCTGGAATCCTCCGGCCTCTTCCTTGATCTTGTGGCTGTTGACTTGGATCGGAGGCGGAACCGTGCTCATGACACTCATCGTGGAGCCGCTTCAGGCCCAAGTTCCACTGCCTCCAATCTTCGATCCAGGCGGCCGTTCGAAAGAGGGACCTCCTCTTAGACGAGAAGAGCCGCTCAAACCCAAACCTCCACCATTGGAGCCCACCAAACCCGTTCCACCCTCTGAGACACAAGAGCGTCTCCCGGTTGTACGCGTCTTCGTACGCGAATACCGTTTCAGTGGCCACTCCGTATTCACGACCGAAGAATTGCAGAACGTGGCTGCCGCCTACGTGAACCGCGAAGTCACGACTGAAGACCTGGAAAGTCTCCGCAACGCGATAACGCTGCTCTATTTCCAACGCGGCTATGTCACGTCCGGCGCTATTCTCCCCGATCAGGCCGTGACAGAGGGCGTCATCCAGATGCAGATCATTGAAGGGAAGTTGGCCAACATTAACGTTGAAGGCGCACGGTGGTTGTGGCCCAGTTATTATCGGCGCCGGCTGGCTTTGAGCGTCGGTCCACCCGTCAATATTTACAATCTGCAGGAACGACTCCAACTCCTCCAACAGGACCCGCGGGTCGAACGCATCAATGCAGAACTCCGTCGTGGAGTCGCGAGTGGTGAAAGCGAGTTGAACATCCGTGTGTCGGAATACCGACCCTTCAAGGCGTGGCTGGATTTCAATAACTATCAGCCGCCGGCCGTGCGTGGGGAAAGAGGCCTGGCCACGGTTGCGCACGATAGTTTGACCGGCAATGGAGATCGGTTTCGATTCACGTACGGGCAATCCATTCCCGGGGATAGCACTGCTGGTGTCTTTCCCTTGATCGACACCTCGTACAGTATTCCGCTGACCGCCTATGACACCATGTTCATTGCGGCCTACCGCCGCACCGATTTCACGGTCGTCTCCAATCCCTTTGCCGCGCTCGACATTCAAGGGCACATTGAAATCTTCAGTTTCACGTTACAACAACCGGTGTATCGCACGATCAACCATCAAGTGAACTTGGGCGTGCAAGGTGAATATCTCTATAACAAGAACACATTGCTGGGACAGCCCTTCGACTTCTTTGCTGGCTATCAGAACGGTGTTGCGAACGTCGCCGCCTTGCGTTTTCTCCAGGATTGGACCTACCGTTCGCAGGATACCGTGATCGGCGCGCGATCACGCTTCTCTGTCGGATTGGATGTGCTGGATGCCACCATCAATACCGGTCCGGTTGCCGATGGGCAGTACTTCTCCTGGCTCGGACAGTTTCAAGCGCTGCGCCGCTACGAAGAATGGGCGGGAACCCAACTGCTTGCCCGCATCGATATGCAGTTTGCCAACGATCGGCTGTTTCCTCTGGAACAGGTTCCCGTCGGCGGTCGATACAGCGTGCGGGGCTATCGTGAAATCAGTTTGCTGCGCGATGACGCCTTTCTCTTCTCGATCGAGTCGCGCCTGCCGATTTCTCGCTGGTTATGGGACAAACGCGAGGATCTGTTACAACTGGCGCCCTTTTTCGATTATGGGCGAGCATGGGCGGCCAAAGGCTCTACACCCGATCCGGTAGAGCTGGCGAGCGCGGGGGCGGGTTTGCGAACAAGCTTTCTGCCGGACAATCGAGGCTACTTCGAAATCTATTGGGGCTACCGACTGAGGGGCTCAGGAACCAATAACCCCCCGTATAACGTCACCGGCAATCTGCAGGATCATGGCGTGCATCTGCAACTCGTCCTACAGGTATTGTAGCGCGGAGAAACTTGGCATGAAGCGATCTCAAAAGAACCAATGTCGGCCTGAATCGGTGTGCTCTTGCCTTACCCATGGGCTTCGAGTCGGCATCGTTCTGACCTTCGTCGTCGGAGCCTGCATGGCCTGGCAATTTTCTGTGGGGAGCCTAAGGGGATACTCGCAACCGACGGAGGCCGTAACCCCCGTCACCAGTTCATCACTGTTGCAGCAAGGGGACGAGGCTTTTCGGCGCGGTGCGTTCGAACAAGCGGCTGATGCCTGGCAGCAATCCGCACAATTGGCTCACGAGGCCGGTAATCTGCGCGAAGAATGCGATGCTCATGTAGCACTCGCGCAGAGTTATGTGGCGCTTGGATTTCACACCCGTGCAGCCCAACAGCTCGAGCTGGCTGTCGCCATTGCCCAGTCGGCAGGCGATCCATCCCGTCAAGCGGCTGCGCTCGATCTCCTCGGACAAACGTATTTGACCGCCGGACGACCGGAGCCGGCTTTAGAAACGCTTGAGAATGCTCAGCGCCTGGCCGCCGAAGCACAAGACCAGGTACGCATGGCCACGATCCTCCACTCTCTGGGGACAACACAAGCGGCACTGAAACAGAACGGTGAGGCGGTGGCCTCATTCAAGGAGGCTCGTCGTTTGGCACAAGCTGCCCATCTGGAAACACTGCCTGCGATCGCCACGATTAATCTGAGCAAGATCGCGATCCGGTCGAATCAATGGCAGGAAGCCAAAGATCTGTTCGATGACGCCCTGGTCCATGTAAGAGCGCTTCCCGATTCGCATGACAAGGCATACGGTCTTATTTCGATCGGCCTGGGCTATGCCGCCCTCCGTGGCCATCTGCCGTCGGGCGGCGGCGACCACCTTCTCGTGATCGCCGCCGAAGCGCTCGAAGAGGCCGGTGAGACCGCCCAAGCGATTGGTGATGCTCGTGCAGCTTCGTACGCCCTCGGGCATCGTGGCCATCTCTATGAACAGGAACGCCGCTACGAGGAGACACTGCTCCTCAGCCGGCTTGCCGTTGGTTTTGCCCA
>DASTFK010000153.1:0-6100 GCA_035719945.1 Nitrospira sp. | reverse complement strand
GCTCACGGCCTGGTGGCGCTGCTTCGAGCGGGATGATTGGACACTGCGTGTGATCACCGTGCGCCGGCAGAGCCAGTTGCTCGGCATCGCGCCGCTCTTCTCGCGACCGCGTACGTTCGGCGGGCTGATGAGCCATCAGTCCACAGAGTTTCTCGGGACTGGCGTCGTCGGCTCCGACTACCTGGATCTGATTGTCAGACGGGGAGAAGAGGGAATGGTGCGCGTGGGACTGACCGAATACTTCAACCGTGCCACACCGCTGCTCACCTTGAGCCACATGCCTGCGCGTTCTGCAGAGGCCGACGGCCTGGTCAAAGAGTTGGAACTGAGCGGATGGCAGGCCAAGCGCAGCATCATCGAGAGCTGCCCCTACATCACGCTGCGCGGCCATACCTGGGAGTCCTATCTGGACTCCCTCGGCGCCAATCACCGCTACAACTTTATGCGGCGGCTAAAGAACCTTCAGAAGGCCGGGGTCGTTGAATTTGACGCGGTCGAAAAGGAAGATCAGCGCCGAGACGCCCTGCAGGCCTTCATGGCGCTTCATGCCGTCGCCTGGCACGACCGTGGCGGATCGCAGGCGATGCAGACGACGCGGGAACTGGCGTTTCATGAAGCCTTCAGCCGGATCGCACTGGATCGGGGATGGCTCCGGCTGTTCCTGCTGCGGGTCAACGGTCGACCGGTCGGAGCATTGTACGGATTTCGGCGCGGCCCTCGATTTTATTTTTATCAATCAGGGTTCGATCCCGCCTGGCGAAAGCACAGTGTCGGCTTGGTGACGATGGGGCTTGCGATCAAGCAGGCCCTGACGGAAGGTGTCGAAGAATACGATCTGCTGCACGGCACAGAAGCGTACAAGTTCCGCTGGGCCAAGGAAACCCGGGATCTCTCGCGGGTCCATCTGTTTCCGCCTTCGTGGCGAGGGTGGCTGTATCGCGCTTCGCTCGAGGCCGAGAGCCAAGGCAAGCAGGCCGCCCGCCGCTGGCTTCCGCAAACGATGCTGGACCGTCTGATGAAACACCGCATAGGAGTGTGACATGGCGCTGCGCAGGATGGTCAAGACGGCATTGGCCGCTGGATTACGGTGGACCGGCGCCAGCAGCGTGATCGAAACGATCAATGCCACGAAGCACATTCCGTTGGTGATCGGCTACCACTCTGTGGTCGAGGATATTCGGATGCACCAGGGGCGGGCGATCCTGCCGAACCTTGTCAGCTGCAGGATGCTGGAGCGCCAGTTGGATTGGCTGGGACAGCATTTCCGCTTTCTGACGCTGGATGAACTGGGCGAACGTTTCGAGAGCGGCGATCCGTTCAACGAACCGCTGGCGGCGATCACCTTCGACGACGGATACGCCGGCGTCTATCATCATGCCCTTCCGCTGTTGCAGCGCAAAGGCATTCCCGCCGGCGTCTTCTTGGTCACAGAAACATTGGGCCGACAACACCTGCAAGTGTATGACAAGTTGTTCCTGTTGCTCGCGCGCGTGCTGCCCATGATTGACCACGACGCTGAACGGTTCGCCACGCTCTGCGAGAGCTACGATGTGCCGCTCGCTCGACAGCAGGGCTTGAAAGACGTGATCAAGGATCCGTTCGACACCATGCGGCTGCTGTTCACGACGTTGACCCAAAAGCAGCTGCGGAGGGCGATAGAAGCGCTGGAGACGGTGGTGAAGATCCGGGACGAAGATTTTCCCGCGCTTCACTCGTTGACGTGGGACATGGTGCGCGCGCTGGATCGGGCCGGCATGACCATCGGCTCGCACACGCAGACCCATGCGTTGCTGACGCTCGAGAATCCGAAGCGCGTGGCCAATCAGATCTTGGGCTCTTTGCTGACGTTGCAGGAAAAGCTCGGCAAGCCCGTGTCGCATTTTGCCTATCCGGACGGACGCTTCAATCCTTCCGTCGTGTCTTGTGTCGCAGAGGCAGGCTACCGGTTCGGATACACCACCTGTCTGCATCGGGACGTGCGCTACCCGTCGCTGACGATTCCGCGGAAAATCTTGTGGGAGAATTCCTCACTCGATCCGTTCGAGGGATTCTCGAACATCCTCATGCACTGTCACGCCCATTGGATCTTCGATCTCTTCCACCGCTGCCAGCAGGACCATAGCGACCGCCAGGGCGGCGGACAGTCCTCGACGCCACGGCACAAGAAGCAAGAGCGTGTCTCCCCGGTGACGTCCTCTTTGATTTGACCATCTGATGTTGAAGCCGGCTCTGTTGATCATCGCAGGACGGATCGCCGGCTTTGTGGCGGCGTTCGTCACCCCGCTGATTCTCGTCCGCATGTTCGACCTCGAGACCTTTGGGACGTACAAGCAATGGTTTCTCCTCTACATCACGTTGTTGACCATTACACAGATCGGCATGTCCGAAAGCCTGCTGTTCTTTTTGCCCAAGGCCGATGGCCAAGCGGGACGCTACGTGATGAACTCGGTCCTGTTTCTGACCGCCATGGGTACGGTCGCGGCCGCGTTGCTGGTGCTCAATGCGGAGGCGATCGCGCGATGGATGAGCAATCCCGCCCTGGAACCGCTCATCCCGCTCCTCGCGCTCTATCTTCTCTTGATGCAGGCGTCCATCGGTCTGGAAACGGTGATGACGGCGCGCAGCGCCTATCGGGCGGCAGCGGTTGCCTACGCGGTCACCGATGTGACGCGGGTGCTCTTTCTCATCGTGCCGGTGCTCATCGCGCCGTCGTTACGATCGCTGCTCTATGGTGCGGTGGCTTTCGCTGTCCTTCGCTTCCTCTATACGGCCCACTATTTCTGGCGGACGTTCCGAGGGAGTTTTCGACCTGACGCCGTCTGTTTCACGCAGCAACTCGCGTATGCCTTGCCGTTCGCCCTGGCGGTGGTCGCCAGTATCGCCCAGGAAAACCTTCATCAATATGCGGTGTCGGGACTCTTTGAGGCGGCCACCTTCGCCGTCTATTCGGTTGGATGTCTCCAGATTCCGTTGGTGGATCTCGTCGCGACCACTGTCTGCAACGTCATGATGGTCGGGATGTCCACAGCGATCCACGGCGGCCGGGAGTCGCAAGTGATCGACCTATGGCATGACACCGTGCGGAAGCTGGCCATCGTGTTCTTTCCGTTGGGCGCCTTGCTCCTCATCGTCGCGCACGATCTCATCGTCATGCTCTTTACCGAGACGTACGCCGCCAGCGTGCCGATATTCATGGTCGGCGTCGTCGCCGTCTTCTTCGCGGCAATTCCGATGGATGGCTTGATGCGCGTGTATGCAAAAACCAACGTGCTGTTGGCCATCAATCTGGTGCGGTTGGCGATGATCGCGCTCCTGATCCATTGGTCAATCAGTTCGTTCGGATTGGTGGGCGCTATGCTGGTTACGGTGCTCGCGTTGGCGCTTGGAAAAGCGATCGGGTTGGGTGCCGCCGCATCAATGTGGCATGTAGGCGTCGGGCGACTGCTTCCCTGGCGACCACTGTGGCTCATCGTCGTCGTCTCCCTGACGGCGGCGTTGCCAGCTCTGGCCGTGGCGTACGGCCTGCAGACGACGCCCTTCCTCCGTACCCTTGCGATCGGCACCGTCTATGGATCTGCGTATGCGGCAATGGCCCTGGGCGCCGGTCTCATCTCGCCCCATGAACGCGCCGCCTTGACTCAAGTGATGGGACGCCTCCAGGTCATGCTCCCGGTCCGGTATCAACACAAGACTTCGTGAGGTGCGACGTGTGTGGAATCGTAGGCATCGTCTCTCATAAACATCAGGCGATCGACGTTGAGGAGCTGCACGCGATGTGCGCGGCGCTCGTCTCGCGGGGTCCGGATGACGAAGGGACGTTTCTCAAAGACGGCGCCGGTCTGGCGATGCGCCGACTGAGCATTATCGATCTGGAAACAGGTCATCAGCCGGTGTCGAATGAAGACGGCTCAATCTGGGTTGTCTTAAATGGGGAAATCTACAACTACCGCCAGATACGAAATGACCTTGAGCGCCGCGGGCACCGGTTCTCGACGGAGACGGATACGGAAGTCATCGTGCACCTGTATGAAGAACACGGTGCCGATTGCGTCCAGGCGCTCCGCGGCATGTTCGCGTTTGCCATCTGGGACGGCCCTCGACGCCGGCTGATGCTGGCGCGCGATCGGATCGGCATCAAGCCGCTGTACTACGGCACCGCGGCCGGCCGATTCGTGTTTGCTTCGGAACTGAAGGCAATCCTGCAGCTGCCCGAGGTCGACCGGCGCCTCAATTGGGAATCGCTCGCCCATCTGCTGGCCTACGGTACCACTCCGCCTGGTGAGAGCATCGTGGACGGCATCCATAAGTTGGAGCCGGGTCATCGGTTACGTCTTGACCCGAAGCACGAGCCGGTCGTCGAACGGTATTGGGAGCTGCGGTTTCAACCGGATGAACAGCGATCTGAGGAGGACACCGTTGAGGAATTGCGTACCAAGCTCCACGAATCGATCCGGTATCATCTCGTCAGCGACGTCCCGGTGGGCGCGTTTCTCAGTGGCGGGATCGACTCCAGCTCCGTGGTGGCCTCCATGGCCGGCATGTCGACGTCCCGGATCAAGACTTTTTCCATCGGATTTCGTGAGCAGGAGTTCGACGAATTGCCCTATGCGCGCTTGGTGGCAAAACGGTTTGGTACGGATCATCACGAGCTCGTGCTGGAGCCGGACGTTGTGGACTTGCTGGACCATCTGGCCTGGGACCTCGACGAGCCCTTTGGCGATTCCTCCGCAATTCCCACGTACATGGTCTCTCGGCTCGCGGGACAGCACGTCAAGGTCGTGCTGTCGGGCGACGGCGGCGACGAGTTGTTCGGCGGTTATGACAAATATGTTGTGGAAGGCCGGGATCGGATGGCGCGCTTTCTTCCCGGTTCCGTACGGGCGTTGCTGGCCCGCACCTCCGATGCGCTCCCTGAGGACGCGAAGGGGAAGCAGTACCTCGAGTATCTCTCGAAGCCAGACGGTGAACGGTATTTGTATGCCACAACGCTGTTCCGGCATGACCATCAGCAGCGGCTGTTGACTGACTGGGCTCGTGAACAGATCGGGGAGGCACAGCCGGAGCGATCGTGCCTGGACCGCTTGCGTCGGCATGAGGGTCACTGGTTGTCGATCCTCCAGGATTTGGATTTTCGCCACTATTTGCCGCTGGATATTCTGACGAAGGTGGACCGGATGAGCATGGCGCATTCTCTCGAAGCGCGGGTGCCGTTGCTCGACCATCCCTTCGTGGAATTCGCTGCAACTATTCCGGCCGATTGGAAATTGCATCGCGGGAAAACCAAGCATATTTTCGTCAAAGCGCTGCGTGGCTTGCTCCCCGACGAGATTCTTGACCGTCCGAAGAAGGGATTTGGCGTGCCGTTGAACCGGTGGTTCAGGGGTCCGCTCCGGCCGTTGGTGAAAGAGTTGTTGTTGTCGGATACGTTCCGTCGGCGCGGGATTTTCGATCCTACGTATGTCAAACGGCTGATCGAGCGGCAGGAACAGGGCCGGCCGCTGGATCTCCATCTTTGGACCCTGATGTCCTTTGAATTGTGGTGTCGGACGTTCATGGATCGACGGACCGCGCCGGTCACGCAGCCGGCCCGTAGGGCGTCGCCCATCACCGGCCGTATGCCGGCTCATGGACGCTCGCTAGCGTCGTGGTCGTCGTGATGGGTGAGCATCCGGAGGATCCTTCTATGGCCAGTCATCGATCACCTCGTCCAAGAATCGCCATGGTCGCCCCGAGTCTTGGCATTCTAGGGGGCCAAGCCGTCCAAGCCAAGGTGCTTGCCGATCACCTCAGGGCTGAGGGGTACGAAGTGCAACTTGTGCCGATCAATCCGCCGTTTCCACGGGGAGCGGGATGGCTCAAGCGCCTGCGATACATCAGGACTGTGGCCAACGAGGGGCTCTATCTGCCCACCTTGCGCAAATTGCGATCGGCCGACGTCGTGCATGTCGCCTCGGCCTCCTACTGGTCGTTTCTGTTAGCGCCGCTTCCCGCCATCGTCGCGGCTCGACGATGGGGCAAGCCGATTCTGTTGAACTATCACAGCGGCGAAGCCGACGATCATCTGGCCAATTGGGGATCGCTTGTGCATCCGTGGTTGAAG
>DASTFK010000152.1:0-7405 GCA_035719945.1 Nitrospira sp. | reverse complement strand
GACGGGACACAGCATCGGCCAAGAAGTCCACGGCAACGGAGCCAACATCGACGGACTTGAAACGCTAGACACGAGACGTCTCATGCCTCGTACCTGCTTTTCGATCGAACCCGGCATCTATCTCCAGGGAGAATTCGGCATTCGAAGCGAGCTGGACGTCTTCCTGACGGAGCGCGACGCGCTCGTGTTTGGATTGCCACTTCAGAGCGAACTCCGCCCTTTGCTTTAGCCCATCCGGGGCCAGCCATTCCTTGACAGTGCCGTGAACAGGTCTATAGAGTGAATGCTGGTCTTGGATGCCGGGCAGAGGGCTGAAAGGCCTTTTTTACAAGGGAATTAGACCATGTTCGGGACAATGGGTATTTCAGAACTGATCATCATTCTCGTCATCGTGCTCATTATCTTCGGTGCGGGAAAACTGCCTCAAATAGGAGAAGGAGTCGGCAAGGCACTGAAGGGGTTCAAGAAGGAAGTGCACGACATTCCTACTCCCGAGGCTCCCCAGCCAGAGGCCTCGTCCCCTCCGCCCGCCCCGGTACAACAAGCCAGTGCGGCCCCGGCCGCCGCTCCGTCGACTGCTCCTCCGGCCGCTCCAACACCGACGTCGCCCTATACCCCTGGGCCGGAAATGACCCCGGGGACGACGGCCGCTTCGCTGTATAACATGGGTCCTCAGGTGCCTCAACCTCCACGCCCACGAGCGTCGGCTCCAGCCGCGAGCGCCGCCGGACAGGCGCCGCCGACCATGGAAGAGCGGGCGGCGGCTCCGACGCCGATGATGCGGGGCCAATATCCTCCTCTCCCTCCCGGCGCGCAGTCGAAGCCGCAAGCGAAACGGCCATCGGCCATTGTGAACAAGGATGCCGTGGCGCGCGTTCAGGCGCAGCAAGCGGAGTTGAAGTCCAAGTCCGCGCAGTCCGGTGGCGGGGTCTCACCGGCTGATATGCAGCATCTGGGAGAGGGACTCGGAGACGCGCTGCGAACGTTCAAGCAGGCGGTGGCAGACGTGCGGAACTCGGTCGATCCTGAAATGCGAACCATCCAGGCTGAAATGGATGCGGCGCAGAAAGAGATTCAGCAATCGATCGAAGCGGCTCGCGAAATGCCTGCCGTCCAGGAAGATCCACCGAAGCCGGCCTGACGATGCCACAGTGGGGCCAGCGCTTCCTGTCGTCATTGTTTTCCCTCTCCATTCTCATCCCCTGCGCCGCGCAACTCGGCTGTCTACAAGACGCAAAAGCACCTTCCGTCGAACGCGGACTCGCTGTCTTACTCACGCTGCTACACGATGAACATCCTGACGTCCGCAGGACGGCGGCAGAATCGTTGGGGAAAATCGGCGATCGATCGGCGCTACCCGTGGTCTTACCGCTGCTGACCGACACTGTGCCCACAGTCCGGGCGGCAGCTGCACAGGCGTTAGGCCGGATGGCGACGCCCGACGATGAGGCCGTGATTGCCGGGCTCACGCGTTCGCTAGCAGACCATGACAACAGAGTTCGGCAAGCTGCGTCGCTCGCCATCGGCGAGATCGAACCGTCGCCACGCCAACTCACGCCGGTGACCGTTCTGCTTCGGGCGTCAGACGTTCAAGTCAGGCGCGCTGCCGTTCGTGCCCTCATGTCGCTGGATACAGAGCAGGTGATCGAGTGGCTGCTGCCACTCCTGGACGATCCGGATGCAGAGGTACGGCAGGGAGCCGTCTCAGCTTTGGGACTCTCAGGGGAGGCGCGAGTCACGGCGGCGCTTCGGAAGCGCCTTGTGCACGATCCGTCCCCTGCTGTCCGGGCTGAAGCCGCGTATCACCTGGGCGAGTTGAGCGGACAGGACACGCGTCCGCTGCTACGTATGGCGCTCGAGAAGGAAACGGATCACGGGGTTCGTCGATGGATCGAGGCTGAGCTCAAGGCGTTACGCGTGAACGATTGAGTGCCGAAACCAGTTCCACGAGGTCGTGGCGAGATTTGTCCTCGATTTCGGTGAATTGGATGCCCATCCCGGGAAAGAGGAGAAAGCGTTCGGGCTTATTGCGAGTCCAGGCCACTTTGGCTTTGGCCTTGTGTTTTTCCCACGGACGATCCGGAAGTGCGAACTCGACGGCGAGTTCGGTCCCCGGCGCCAACGGCTGGCTGCTCTCGATGAAAAGTCCTCCGCCGCCGATTCCGCCTGTCAGGCTGTCAAACTGCTTGCCCTCCGGTGTCGTATATTTGACTTTTACCGCCAATGGGGCGCGCGCATGTGCCCGCGCATGCGCGAAGCGGACATCATCGTCAGCATTGACGATGCGCTCGATGACATCGCCCCACGACATCGCCCCGAGCACCGCTCCGTTGCCGTTTTGAAGTGAAATAATTTCGCGGGCCGGGTCAACCTCCAAGCTCTTTCCCTCATGTCCCGACGTGGTGGTCACTGGAAATTTCATGCGGTCCTGCTCACTACACACACGGTGCGATGCGCTCTTCGGCTCATGCGGCCGAGCGGCCCACTTCCTGTAAGGATTTCACCAATTCGAGCACTCGATTACGGATGTCAGGTGCGATATCGGTGAAGCGGACGCCCATTCCCGGACTGAACGTGTATTGATCCGCTTTCGGACAGACCCAGGCCACGACGCCTTTGGCGGCCAGCCATTCGTTGCCATGCTCTGGCAGCGAAAATTCCAACGACAGTTTGGTGCCGACCGGCAGCGGTGATTGGCTTTCAATGAAGAGCCCGCCGCCGCCGATGCCGCCCGCCCGGCTTTCGAATTGCTGGCCCTCCGGGGTCTTGTATTTGACCCGGAATGCCAAGGTGACGCGCGGTTCGGTTCTGGCTTCTCGCGAAACAGGGGGTTTCCGGTAGGCGAGAATCTGATCGATGACGAAATCCCATGACAGGTTTCCCATCGCCTCACCATTGATGCCGATGAGCGTGATGATCTCCCGCGTGGCATCCAACTCGATCGTCTTGCCTTTGTGGCGCAGGCTTGAAACCACCGGATATTTCACAAGTCCTCCCAGCTCACCCTGGCAAGTATAGCGCAGTGTTTCACCTTGTCGAGAAAAAGCCGAGAGTTTTCCTAAACCTGCAGGCGGCGTCATGCGCCTCAACGCGGCTCATGCAACCGGCGGACTGTGCAGCCACTCTTGATCGTGCCGCCAAAAAAAGAACCGGCCCGGCGGTGACGCCGGGCCGGTACCCAGAAAGCGCGAGATATGTCCAGTGTTTATGCGGACTTTACGTCTTTGTCCTGCTCGAAGATCCGGATGGGAGGATGCTTGCCGAGAATGGCGTCCTCGGTGATGAAGACTTCCTTGATCTGCTTTTGCGAGGGCGCGTCATACATGACATCCAGCATGACTTCTTCCAATATCGCCCGCAGGCCCCGGGCACCGGTCTTCTGGGTGAACGCCTTGCGGGCCACCGCTCCGAGTGCTCCCTCGGTGAATTTGAGCTTCACCTTTTCGAACGAGAGGAGCTTTTCGTACTGTTTGGTGAGGGCGTTTCTGGGCTCAGTCAAAATCCTGATCAAGGCGCGTTCGTCGAGCTCGTCGAGCGTGGCGACGACCGGCAGACGGCCGATGAACTCCGGAATGAGGCCGTATTTCAGAAAATCCTCCGGCTGCACGCGCTCGAATAATTCGCCGAGCCGCACGTCGGCCCGGCCTCGGATTTCCGCGCCGAACCCCATCGCTTTTCGATTTAATCGCTGCTCGATGATCTGCTCCAGTCCGACGAAGGCTCCGCCGCAGATGAACAGGATGTTGCTTGTGTTGACTTGAATGAACTCCTGGTGCGGATGTTTGCGTCCGCCCTGCGGCGGCACATTGGCGACGGTGCCTTCGATGAGCTTGAGCAGCGCCTGCTGCACCCCTTCGCCCGACACGTCACGGGTAATTGACGGGCTGTCACTTTTGCGGCTGATCTTATCGATCTCGTCGATATAGACGATCCCGCGTTCGGCACGTTCGACGTCGTAATCCGATGCCTGGAGCAGCTTGAGGATGATGTTTTCCACATCCTCTCCGACGTACCCGGCTTCGGTGAGCGTCGTCGCATCGGCGAGGGTGAAGGGTACGTCCAGATACTTGGCCAGCGTTTGGGCTAGCAGCGTCTTTCCGGTGCCCGTCGGGCCCACCATGAGGATGTTGCCCTTCTGGAGCTCTACGTCGTCGACGTCCTTTTCCTTCGCGGAGATGCGTTTGTAGTGATTATGGACCGCCACGGACAGAATTTTTTTGGCCCGTTCCTGTCCGACGACATACTGATCGAGGTGATGCTTGATGTCCGAAGGTTTCTTGAGCTTTGAAGATATTTCTTCCTTCGCCTCTTCCCAGTCTTCGGCAATGATGTCGTTGCACAGATTGACACATTCGTCGCAGATGTAGACCGTGGGTCCTGCGATCAGTTTCCGGACTTCGTCGCGGCTTTTCCCGCAGAACGAACAGCGAAGGTGTCGATCCATCTTTTCCTGCTTGGCCATGCGTCCTCCCGGTATTACTTGTCCTTGGCCCCGTCCTTGTCCGACGCCACCTTCAACGATTTAGGCGCCCGCGTGATCACTTCGTCGATCAGGCCGTACCGCTTCGCTTCCTCACCCGACATGAAGTAGTCCCGTTCTGTATCGTGCGCGATCTTTTCAATGGGCTGCCCCGTATGCTTGGCCATGATTTCATTGAGCCGTTCACGAATTTTGAGAATTTCTCTCGCATGAATGTCGATCTCGGTCGCCTGTCCCTGAAATCCACCCAGGGGTTGGTGAATCATGACGCGCGCATTGGGAAGCGCAAACCGCTTTCCTTTCGTTCCAGCGGTCAATAAAAGTGCTCCCATGCTGGCGGCTTGGCCCAGGCAGATTGTGTTGATGGGCGGCTTCACGTACTGCATCGTGTCATAGATGCCCAGTCCGGCCGTCACGCTACCGCCGGGAGAGTTGACATAGAGATTGATGTCTTTCTCAGGGTCTTCGGCCTCCAGGAACAGCAGTTGTGCGATGACGAGGTTGGCAAAAATATCGTCGATCGGCGCTCCCAAGAAAATGATGCGATCCTTCAGGAGCCGTGAGTAGATGTCATAGGCCCGCTCGCCTCGATTGGTTTGCTCAACGACAATGGGAACTAACATGCAGGTGTTTTCCTTTCCTGAAGTGACACAAGACGCGGGTCAGGCCTGGACCGCTATTTTTGAATCACGGCGTTCCGATACACGAAATCCAGGGACTTCTCCGCCAAAATGCGCGCCCGTAATTCCTCAATCGAATCCTGTCCGCCGGCCTGGATCATTTTCACCAACTCCGGCTGCCCGATCCTCAACTCCGAAGCCAGGCGGCGAATTTCATTGTCCAGGTCTTCCTGCGTCACCGTCAGTTGTTCTTTTTCTGCGACCGTCTCGAGGATTAAGCCGACCTTGACGCGACGGGCGGCCTCCTCGCGGTTCTCCTGGCGCAACTTGGCGAGGTCGGACGTTTCAAGGGCCGAGGTGCCTTCGCCTCCTCGACGCTGCCGCTGCTGGACATACTGACGGATGATCGCCTCCAACTCTCGTTCGACCAGCGTTTCCGGAAGGTCAAAATGATGGGTTTCAACCAGACGCTTGACGATGGTGTCTTTATAGCCCTCTTCGATCTCCCGCTTGAGCGCCTTTTCCATTTCCGTGCGCAAACGGTCTTGTAACTCCGCGAGGGAGGCATACGCCCCGCAATCCTTCGCGAATTCGTCGTCCAAAGCCGGCAACGTCTTCATCTTGACGGCGTTCACCGCCACTTTGAACATCACAGTTTTGCCGGCCACGCGCGCATCGGGATGGCTTGGGGGATAGGGTTGAGAGATTTCGACCGTGTCGCCTTCGGCCCGGTCGAGGACGTGTTGATCGATCTCGAGACCCAACACCGACGCTTTCGAGCCGACCTTGTGGAGATGGCCTGTCTTCTTGCTGCCCTCCAACGGCTGTCCGTCGAGGAAGCCTTCCACGGAGAGAATCACGTAATCTCCCTCTCCGGCTTTGTGGCCTGGCGGTGGCGCCTCGAGCCTTGCGTGCTGCTCGCGCAGGACGTTCATGCCCTTTGCCAGCTGTTCTTCGGTCACCGTGCGTGTATCGGGCTTCAGAGAAATGGGATTCGGCGCTTTGTAGTCCCGCAGGTCAATCTTGGGCTTGATCTCGACCGTGGCGGTGAACGTGAACGGCGCGTCTCGTTTGATCTTGACGCGTTCGAGGGGGGGAATTTCAACCAAGACGGGCGAGATACCTGCCTGACGGACGGCACGATCGTAATAATCCGGGACGAGACTGCGAACGACATCCTCTTCCACGGATTTGGCGTAGCGTTGCTCGAGCAGGGCCTGCGGCGCTTTGCCGGGCCGGAACCCCGGCACCCGAACCTGCCGGTTGAGCTCCTTATATGCCTGTACGAAACGCTGCGCCACCTCCTCGACCGGCACCTCGATCTTGAGAGCCCGCTTCATTGGGCCGAGCTCGGTCACTTCCATTTTCATCTGACGCGTGATTTCCTTTTGGGTTACCGACACAACTCGTTGCCCACTGTCGGAAAGGTGTGGTGCGAGAGGGGGGACTTGAACCCCCACGGTTGCCCACGAGATCCTAAGTCTCGCGCGTCTGCCAGTTCCGCCACTCTCGCACGGCGGGGAGCACTGCAACGGGTTCCAGTCGAGTCAGCAAACAGGCGCAACTACACGGCGATGCTGCTATTTTGTACAGTTGGATGCGCCTAGCTGTCAACCCATACTCCTGCGGGGAGGGCCGGAGATTTGCCGTCACATGTTGTGCGATTCGAGAAGACCAATCGGGCCGGCGGCAAGGCATTGAAAAGTAGCCCCGAATCCTGGCGGCCGGTATAATGTAGCACATCATACCGGCGTTGTTTTGCCAGTGTAACGGTAGGGAGGTGCATTATGCGCATCGGCTTCCTGCTCTCCATCCTGGCGTTGATCGGCTCGGCCGCATTTTCTTCTCCCGCCGAAGCCTATCGTGACTACTTAACTTCCGAGCAAAAAGCACAGCTCGAGAAGATTCAGACGGTCCTCGTCGAGGCGATCGCCCTGACTGACAAAGGCCCTGTCGATGCCGCTCCTCTGGCGGATGTCGCGTCACGTCGGTTGTCTGAATTGGAGTATGCCGTCGTCCGCGACGCCGCCAAGCCACACGATGCGACCTTTAAGCTCAAATGCGAACAACGCAAGATATGGGAAGGCACTACCGCTGCTGGCGGTGATGCAGATCTCCCCGACGCTCCCTCTCGTCTCTGGAAAGGGCCAGCCTGTCAGCTCACGTATCTCTTGGGTGAGACAAAGATCAAGTGGCAAAAGGAGGTCCGGACCGATTTCGAAGATGCAGCCGCGGCGGCGCTGTCCGCTAATGCTGGAGAACCTGGCGCGTATGCGATGGCCAAATTACGGGAGAAGCTCGAGCA
>DASTFK010000151.1:0-5199 GCA_035719945.1 Nitrospira sp. | reverse complement strand
GCGCCAGCATCCCGCCAATCGTCAGCGGCTGATCCGTCACGATCTTGCAACCCCCCTTGCACAGGTTGTATACGATTCCAAGGCCTTCCACACACCGGCGAAGCGTACGGAGAATTCAACGATGTATCGTTCATTCTGGCGCTTGTTCATAGATCTGCACACACGGAAACTGACTAGGATCGGTGCTCAAGCTCTACGAACTCTCTCCCAGGATGAAACTACGGGCATCTGCCAAATTTGTCAAAGAAAACCGGATGTTTCACAGAATTGAGGATTGAAATGCAGCGCTTGGCTGGCAAAGTGGCAGTGGTCACCGGCAGTAGTAGCGGCATCGGCAAAGCCATTGCCCTTCGGTTTGGCGAGGAAGGGGCTAAAGTCGTCGTCGCGGCGAGAAGAAAGGCGTTTGCGAGCAGACGGCCAAGCAGATCTGCCGCAAGGGCGGGGAGGCCTTTGTTATTCAGACCGATGTCAGTCACGAAACCCAGGTCGACATGCTCTATGACAAGGCCTTGCAGCAATATGGCCGTGTCGACATTGCGGTCCACAACGCCGGCATCTTCGGCGGCAGGAGGATCGCGGAAACCACGACACCGGCCTTTGACGAAGTGATGAATGTCAATTTACGCGGCACATTTTTCTGTTGCAGAGCGGCGTTCAAGCACATGAAGGCTCAGGGCGGCGGGGTCATCATCAACATGTCCAGCGTGGCCGGCGTGCAAGCCTGGACGGGGACTGGCATCTACAGCGCCTCCAAGCACGGGGTGATGGCCCTCACGAGGGCATTGGCAGATGAAGGACGGCCGTTCAATATCAAGGTGTCCGCGATCTGTCCCGGAGGAGTGGCCGACGAATTGGTCGATTCGACGCCGGAGGAAATATTGCGCAGCGAAAAAATCAGCCCGTTCGATATCGCGGAAACGGCCGTCTATCTTTGTACGTTAGGGAAGTTCGCAGTGGTTCAGGAAGTAGTCGTCAACCGATTGGGAGCCGACTGGTAAATTGACGGTAAGCGGCTACCAGTGTCGGCCATAGTGCCGGTAGAAAAAACGGGGCCCCCAGTACGGACGGGCATAGTAACCGTAGTAGCCTGGCACGCCCCATGGTCGCCCCAGGTACAACCCGATGCCCACCGGCGGGTACGCATAGGTATACGGATAGATATAGGGAGGCGGCATGATCGCAGTAGCAACGGGCGGCTGCGACAGCTGCTGTTGAAGCTGTCCCGTGGCCGCAGTCTGTCGGTCCACCTGACCTTTCAACTGTCCGACCAGATCTTGCTGCGCTTGAACCCGGCCTTCGAGCTGCGCGATCTGCTCCTGCTGACGCTCGATGAAGGCATTCAGACAGCGAGTCTGCGCCTCATCTGTATAGTTTGAGCACTCCCAAGGGCCCTGAGGACTTGCGGCTTCTGCGGACAGGCCGCGAAGAGCCATTCCCATCATCGCCACGCTGAGCAGGAACAATCGGCAGGGGAAAGAGCAGGAGGACGTCGCAGACTGAGCGATCATAGGATCACCTCCTTGAGAGACACTTTACACATTACCATGCGTTTTTCAGCTGCGCCAGATCGCTGCCGGCGTTTGCTTTTGTCCTTCTGGAATCCTACAATGCCGCCGCAAGCACAAAAATTTCATGGCTTCCCCGACCATCTCAGGATCCAGCACAGCCAGACCTCTGCGGCAGTCGTCCTGGCCTGCCGGTCCGCTGAAACGCCGGTTCCAACAACGACTGTTGAAGTGGTATGCAAGCTTCGGCAGGGATTTGCCCTGGCGAAAAACCTCCGATCCCTACCATATTCTCGTCTCAGAGGTGATGCTCCAGCAGACTCAGGTGGATCGCGTGATCCCCAAATATCATCAATTCCTCGATCGCTATCCAAGTTTCGAAAGACTTGCGTCGGCTCGGATGAAAGAGGTGAAGAAACTCTGGTATCCCTTGGGGTACAACATCAGGCCGGAACGTCTCCATAGTATTGCGTGCGAAACGGTCGAGCGGTACGGCGGAAAATTACCCAACGATCACGACGAACTGTTGTCGTTCAAAGGCATTGGACGCTATACCGCTGGCGCCATCCGATCTTTTGCGTTCAATGAGGACGCCCCGATCCTGGATACCAACGTCATCCGCGTGCTGTACCGCGTGTTCATCGCTAAGGGTGATCCGAAGAAGCACACGGTGAAGTTATGGCGGCTGGCGGAAACCCTGATTCCTCCCGGCAGAGGTTACGATTTCAACCAGGCCCTGATGGATTTCGGCGCGATCTGCTGTACGGCGCGGACACCTTCATGCGAGGCATGCCCCATGACGGCGATCTGCAAAACATATCCGTTCAAGGCTCGAGGAAAGGGCTCATGGCGAAAGTCGTCGAAGTAGCCGCCGGCTTGATCTGTGACGACGGCCGTTATCTCATCGCCAAACGTCGCACTGGCGTGCATCTCGCCGGCCTATGGGAATTTCCCGGCGGGAAGCGTGAACCGGGAGAAAGCCTGGAGGAATGCTTGCAGCGGGAACTGTACGAAGAGTTGAGCATTCGTATCGACATTCCCGTTCCATTTCGGATCATCCGGCATGAGTATCCTGAAAAAATCGTGGAGCTGCACTTCTTTCGCTGCACCATCGGGGAGGGCCGGGCGACCCCGCTCGATTGTGCGGAAATCCGGTGGGTATATCCATCCGAGATGGCACAGTACCAGTTTCCACCGGCCGATCGTCCGATAATCGAGGCGTTGCAGAGAGATTCTGCGGGACCTGTCAGATGAAAGTCGTCCTCGACATCGAAACCATCCAGTGCACACGCGAGGACTGGGTCCGCCTGGCGGGAAAATGCCGGCCGGTTGAGGTAGAGCCTCCTGAATTCGATCTCTTTGCAGCAGGCGAAGCCGAAGCGGAACGCCAGGCAGAGGAGGAACAATACGCAAAATCGGCGTTCGACGGAACATACAGCTCGATCGTCTGCATAGGCCTGTTGGAGTTCTCCGATCAGATGGAGCCCCGCGGAGCCGTGGCGTGGTATGGCGGCAACGAACGGGAACTCCTTGGTCAGTTCTGGAGCCGTCTGGCACAGGACAAGCCGTCGTTGTTCATCACACACAACGGCCTCGGATTCGATCTGCCCTTCATCAGGAAACGCTCCATCATTCATCAGGTCAAACCCAGCATGGACATCAGCCTGGCCAAGTTCAGAGTGGAACCGGTGTATGACACGATGGCCATCTGGAGCAATTGGGATACGCGTGGGTGGGTCAAGCTCGACGTATTGGCGCGGGCATTGAATGTGGAAACCAAATCGGGCAGCGGGGATCAGGTGGCGGCGATGTGGGGGCAGGGAAAGGGACTCGAGCTCGCGCACTACTGTCTGCAAGACACGTATGTCACGTATGCCTGCTATTGCCGGATGAACTTCCGACAACCACTCTCCCGTGAGGTCGTCCTGCTACAGCCCGAACTGCTCGACGTTGGTTGAGCCGCTAAGGGGTCCGATAGGCCTCCGCCTTTTTCTTCTTCGGCACCTTGACGGTCGCCTTGAGCGCTTTGATCTCTTCGTCACGGTCGCGTAATTCCCGTTTCATCCAGTCGGACTCTTTGCGTAGCACCTTGATTTCTGTCTCCTTCTTGGAGAGCATGTCTTTGGCTCTAGTGAGCTGCACTTGCAATTCCGCCGGCCCCGCTGCCTCGAACGTAGGCATGGCTGCTGGCACCGCCATTCTCGAACCGGTGGCTTGGGGCGTGCCTGTCTTCGCGACCGGCAGCGCCGCCGGCATCGGTGCTTGCGCAAGGGCATGGTAGTCGATGACTTGAGCGATCACGCCAGCTCTGCCGCCTGCGGCATAGGGGGGAGCCTGCTCTGCTCGGGCGGCCGATTCTGGCACGAACGTCGTGGCTCCAGCGCCTTTCGAAATTGTGAAATGAATGGCACTCTGCTGGACGTAAATGCTGCCCGCCGTGGGTTCAGAGCCTGACCCTGCCGATGAGGATACGCGAAACACGACTAACTGTTCGGGTTTCGCCTTCGATAAGCCTTGTGCGAGCAGGGGAGCCAGGAACTCCGCATCCTCATCGCTGAACACTCTCATCGGCTTGCTGCCAGCGGCGGACATTCTCGATCCGTTTTGATCCTCCGCGAAATACACTCCTTTGACGATTTTCAAAATGGTGGTCTGATCGATGATGGCCGGATGGCTAGCTTCGAAAGACCAGTCCATGATTTCTTCGAGAGCGACGCTGCCTTTTGCATTGTGCGCAATTTTTGAAGTGGAACTGCATCCGGTGACCATGAGCGACAGCCCCACGAGGGCGTAGAGCGTCGCATTGATCAGCCTGGTGCCACATGAAAGGATCGACATCGCTGGTTCTCCTTTGCCGAATGGGTGAGAAGTCACACGCCGGCGGGGGCGTGTGCGAGAGCGTGGTTACCAGATCCCTAAGCCCATCAGTGTCATGCTGAGCGCCAGCCAGCCGAAGAGCCCTACCGCGATAATGGTCTCCAAGCTCATGGTCGAATCCGATTGCTTATCGGACGTATGTTCAGAAGACTTCATATCGTCGCTCCGTTCGGCAATGGGTGGAGGTTTCCAAGTCGTTCATTTTTCAAGCAAAGACTATGCCCTTCATTCGCCTCCTAGTGGTGGATGTAAAGATTCTGCGAAGAGATCCGGATTCGGTTTGAGAAGGGGAAAAAACTGCCTTCAAGAAGCGCTTATGCTTTTTTGTCTAACAGACTGATTTAATAGATATTAGCGAATTGTCTTGTCTTCAAAAAGTGAGAGGGTACTTTCCGAGGCATGAACGGGAAGAGAGTCTTTGGAGGAGGCGGTTGTCGCCGAAGAAAAAATACGTACCGAAGGAATGTGGCTACGACTGAACGATATTGGTACAGGAGTGTTCGTTTTTCGCCGGTAGGTGTTCAGCTCGTGCCACCGCCCTGGCGTAGAGAGTGGACGCCGACGCATCGGAGATCGAGCAGGCCACCAATTCACCTGGCCGGCATGCAAGGTCCGTCTTATTCCAAATTACGGTCACGTTGCCGTCACTTTTTCCCATGGCCTGTAAGCTGGATTTCTTCGCGTCGCCTTCGACGAGGACGGGGAGTGTCTCGCCGAGATACTGGCGATTCCGCTCCGTCGAAATGCGACGCTGCAGCTCGACTAAGGCGGTGACGCGGCGCGATTTGACCTCGTGGGGAACGTCGTCGGTAAATTT
>DASTFK010000150.1:0-5713 GCA_035719945.1 Nitrospira sp. | reverse complement strand
CTCGTCCGGCTCATGCGGGCCTCGATGTCATCCGCCGGTGATTCTCCCTTGCACACCCGCAGGCGACCGACCGCTCAGCGCAACGGCTTTTCCGTGGGGTCCTGCCGCAGTGAGGGAGTGAATGCATGTCGGGCGATACGTCAGATGAATTCCAAAAAGAGCTCGTTGATCTCTTTGTCCAGGAGGCCCACGAATGGCTGCAGAACATTCATGTGGCGCTGGACGAACTGCAGCAAGGGCCGCCGCCCGAACGCCATCACGCTCTGATCGGAACCCTCACGGCTGGAGTCACCAATCTCGGGGGATCCGCTGCCACCATCAATCTCCCTGACGTGGAACAGGCCAGTTTCGCCGCGCTGCCCTTCATCGAGGCGATCAAGGACCCGACGAAGTCATTTTCCGTGCAAGATTTCCTTTCCCTCTGTAAACAGCTCGGACAGATCCACACCGCATTGACGAACGCGACGGGCGTGTCCTTCGAATCGGTTGCCGAGACGGAAGCCGTGGAGGCCGCACCCGCGGTGTCCCCCGCAGAATTCCTCGACACCCTCCGCACACTCCAGTCGACGCAGGCATCTTCGGCGGGTCCGATGGAACGAAACCTGATCAAGACCCTGATCGATCAGATGGAAGGACAGGTACAGGCCGGCGTACAGCAAGTCGGCGTCGATGTCATTCAGGGCTACCTCGACCGCATGGCGGCGTCCGAAGAGGCCTTTGTCCAGGTCGTCGATGCTCAGATGCCCGGCTTGACGGCGAAGCTAGCCGCCTTGGCCGCCGACCCTGCGGGTCCAGGCGAGGCCTTGGAGGCATCCCTTCAAGATATAGCGCAGTTACGCGCTGAAGCGCAGCAGGTCAATGTGACGCCGGCCATGACCTTCTTCGGCGGATTACAAAGTCTCTTGTCGGTCGTTGCCCAGCACCGCGTGAGACTCGCCGGCACCCGGGTGCAAGCGGTGATTGGCCGGCTGGCCGCCATCCGCGAGTTGATCCATCAGTGGGTCGAGCACGGCAGGGCCGAGCGAACGGCCATCGGACAGGCGCTGCCAGCGCGATGACCGCAATCGGTCGCCACTCTGCCTTGACATGCTTTCCGGTCGATTGCATGCTGAAGCGAGTGCCCATCTGTCGCAGATAGAGTGATACGAAGAGATGGAAGAACGACGAGCCACAGATGTCTACCGGCGGGCCGAGCAGGAGTTGACCTCCCTGGCCTCGACGATCCAACGCCAGGATCCCCTGGACATGGCTGTGGTATCGGCACTGGCGAAGGACATCGCCGATTCGATCGCCCGTAACGATCAACTCGTCGTCCAGGCGTTGGCAGGGCCGAGTGGATCCATATTGATCACCAATCTGATCAACGTGAGCATCTTGGCCACGAAGGTTGGGTCCGGCTTAGGTTACTACGGAGAGGAACTTGAACGACTCACCCTGGCCGGCCTTGTCCACGACATCGGCCTCTTCGCCGTCCCTCCATCGGTCGTGACGAAGTCCGGGCGCCTAAGTCACGAGGAACGGACCTTGATCGAGCAGCATCCGGAGTTGGGCTATCAGTTGGTCCACAAGCAGGGACCTGAATGGGAATGGCTGGCGGAGGTCGTTCGTCAGGCCCACGAACGCTGGAACGGACGAGGCTATCCCAACCGGCTTAAGGGCCGGGACATTCATGAGATGGCTCAAATCATCGGTGCGGTGGATGTGTTCGATGCCCTGGTGACGCCGCGTCCGTATCGTCGCCGGTTTTTCCCTCATGAGGCCGTGCGTGAGCTGCTGGTTGCCGAACGGTCGGCATTCCCTCGTGAAATTGTAAAAGCATTAGTTGAACAATTGTCAGCATACCCATTGGGAACGCTTGTTCGACTCACGACCGGAGAAATCGGAGGGGTCGTCGGCACAAACGTCGGTTTTCCGCTGCGGCCGATCGTGGCGGTCGAGTCCGACGGTGGACGGGAGAAACGGGAAATCGATCTGAGCTCGTCGCCTCTCGTCTCCATTAAAGAAACGGTCGAGTCTCCGGACGTCACACGGGTCTCTTTCACTTCCGGGCTCTCGTCGGATCGGCGGTCGAAACAGGGGCCAACCGTTTCGGATCAATTCGCGTCGTTGCTGGAAAACCTGGATGCGTTGGCCAGTGCCATTCAGGGCGTGGTCCAGTCCAGGTCTACGACCGGATCTTCGGATGCCGGGCCGCAGTCCGACAGCTCGGTACCGACTCAGGACACCGTCGATGCCAGTTTCGAACGGGAGGTCGTCGGCTTGTTTGCGCTGGAGGCGCACGAGTGGCTGGCACAGATTCATTCTGCGGTGAAACGGCTTGGGGAAGGGGCGAACGGACCCGCCAAGCCCAAGCTGTACGGCATCATGCTCCAAGGTCTCACCAATCTCGCCCGATCCGCGGCCACGGTGCATCTGACATCGATCGAAGAGATGGCCTTGAAGCTGCTGCCGACCCTTCACGATGTCGGGCGGCAGGATCCCAGAGCGATGGTCGCGGCGTTGTCCGCCCTGCAGTCGGGACTCCAACGGATCAGTGCGGCGGTCCGTGTTGCGGAGGGAAGGCCGGACGAGCCCCCGGAAACATTCGAAGCAACGGAAGCTCCTGCGTTCAAGGCGGAACCTCCCGTGGCCTCCATGCGGCTGACGTCCGGCACCTCGTTGCTGACCGCGTTGCGCGATCTCCAACACGTCCGGTCACGATCGGAACAACCGGCCCGTGACGTGCTCGATGCCCTGATTTTTCGGGCGGAGCAGGAGGGCGCGGACATCTCGGTGGACGGGATCCGGCGCATCTTGGACGAACTCGACCGGATGGACGAACGCTTTGTCGAGGAGGTCAGCCGGCAGATTCCGGTCGTGAGCCGAATCCTTGCTGAGCTTCAAGCAGCAGGAACGACGGATTTTGTCACGTCCTCGCAGCTGGCTCCCATCATCGAACACGTGGAAGCCCTGCATGATGCGTCCGAAGCGGTGCAGGCCGGCATGATCACCATGTTTCTCCAAGGCCTCCGAGCGTTTCTGATGGTCGCCGCCCATCGGAAAAACACGACGCTGGCTCAGCGGCTGAAAGCGGTAGACAGTCGCATTCAAGCGCTGGTGCCCATGGCCGAACAATGGGTCAGCATCGGACGCGTCGAGCGGGCGGCGATCGCCGAAATCTTGCCGGCCGTCTGACATCGATCTTGCCTGTCGCAAGACGACTCATCAATCACCTCCAGCCACTTATCCCCTAGGCCTCTGGCCATAGTGGATGCTCTGGCTAGTGTCCTCCTCAGGTGTGCGAGTCAAGCCTTCTGCTATCGTCAATAGAGAGGGCTATGTTCACCTCTCCAAGGAGGTCCCACATGCCAACAACAATGCCGTATAGGTTGTTGACGCTTCTAAGCCTTGCAGTCAGTGTCCTGGCCGGTTGCACCATTACAGGTACTATCCAAGAAATCTTGGATTCGACAACCAACGTGACCGTCTCGACGTCCGGTCGAACGTGGTGGAATGAAGATGGTCTGTTGAAATCCGAACACAAGGCCATCGCCTTTGCCGCATACAATCAGTCCAATTTGGAACAAGACATCGCCGCCGGCCGCGGAGAATACCTCGCGTCTTTGAGTTCCTTATTGGGTGTGAGCGAAAGCGGGAGGTCGGCATTCGCATTTGGCGCGCAAAACCAGTTTCAGTCCTTGATGCTCGCTGATGACGTGACGCGCGTACAGTCCCTCCGCGCGCTAGTCGAGTGAAGAGAGAGTACGATGGGAGAGAGTTCGTGGATCGCCTGTGTGTATTGAGCGGCCAAATGCTTCAGGACGGGAACAGTGGTATGATGCCGACCCTACGATTCAATGGGGAAGGTGTCGATGGCCAAACTCGTCAAAGAGTGGCGCAACGAGGACATCCAGACGCAGGCGCGCCATTACATCCGGACCTATATCCTCCTTCCGTCCGGTTTCCTGGGGCTAATCTGCATGCTCGGCGGAATCGGCACGCTCGGCTATCAGCTCGTCACCTCCGAGACATATACCTGGACGACGTTTACGACCAGTTCGGCGCTCCTCGTGTTAGGCGGACTCATCGGCTGGCTGCAAACACGCTATCATCGCTATCTGCTTGAAACGGTTCCCAGTGTGTTTGCCGCGCGCATGCGGACGGCAGTGCAACGCACGCAGCGGAAAGCCAAGCCTGAACCGGTGATTCCCCCGATCGAGCATCGAGGGCGCAAGCTGGTACCCATGGGCTATCTGGCCGGCATCGCTCTTGTGCTGGGCGCTTCCCTGTGGGCGATGTTGTACGGATCGATGGACGCCGTCCCGGCGCTGCTCATGCCGTGGGCCGGATATTATTGGAGCAAGCTGGTTTTTTGGCGCGGGGTGGTCAAATGAATCGGCAGGCGATCATTTCCGGCCGGATTTCTTTCGCGGCTGTTTTCCCGTCTTCGCGCTCTTGAGCGTCGCCTCAAGGCGTTCCACTCGCCGCACGAGATCGCGCACCAATTGTCGCAGCTCAGGCAGCCGTGGAATGACGGCTTGGGCCTTCATCCAGGTTTCATGGGGCATCACCGGCGCACCTGATACGATCTGATTGGCCTCCACGCTGCGGTTCACTCCCGCCCGTGCGGCAATCATGGCCTGGTTGCCGATCGTGAGATGATCTGCGAGGCCGGCCTGTCCGCCGATCATGACGTGATCGCCGATCGTCGTGCTGCCGGCGACACCGACCTGGGCCACGATGATGTCGTGTTCCCCCACGGTGACGTTGTGCGCGATCTGCACGAGATTGTCGATCTTCGTGCCTCGCTTGACGACGGTGCGCCCGAGCGTGGCCCGATCAATCGTCACGTTGGCTCCCAACTCCACGTCGTCTTCGATCGTGACCCCTCCGAGCTGAGGGATCTTATGATGCCGGCCTTCGTGTTGCACGTACCCGAACCCATCCGCTCCAATCACGGTCCCGCTGTGGATGATCACCCGGGCGCCGATCGAACAACCCTCTCGAACAACCACGTTCGGATAGAGCACGCTATCATCGCCCACCGTTGAATCCGCTCCAATATAGACACCGGGATAGAGCGTGACTCTCGCCCCGATCGTGACGCGGTCGCCCAACGTGACGAAGGGCCAGATCGACGGATCGTCTCCGATTTGAACGCCGGCGCCTTTGGTCACTTCTGTGGCGATGCCGCGCGGCGCCGGCGGCCGCACAAAAAACGTTTGGGCCACTTGCGCAAAGGCGAGAAGGGGATTCGGCACCACGAGCTGCGGAATGGCGAGATCGGGAAAATGCCGATGGACGAGGAGCGCGCCTGCCTTGATGCCGCCAGGTATCTTCGCGGCGTGGTCGGTCGCAATAAATGCGAGCGCTTGCGGCGTCGCGTCGTTCAGGCTGGAGAGCGACGACAGGACAGCGGCGCCATTGCCGTGGAGCGTGCCGCCGACCAACTGATGAATCTGTGCAAGGGTCAGACTGATCGGCGCCGAGAGCGATCCCATAGCGGCTTAGGTCTTTTTCTTCCCTTTGGTGGGTTGGCGACGGGCGTCGCCCGCCGTCCGTTTGACCGGTGCCAGGCGTTGATCGACGTACTTGGCCACGGCTCCGACCGTGGAAAGCCTGACTAAGTCCTGATCCGGGATTTGCAGATCGAAGGTTTCTTCGATTTTGTACAACAGCTCGATCACCGCCATCGAGTCGAGGCCCAGATCGTCGCGCAAATGGAGGTCCGGCC
>DASTFK010000149.1:0-3138 GCA_035719945.1 Nitrospira sp. | reverse complement strand
GCCGAAGGGTTCGGCCCCTTTCCCGTACGAAACTTCAACCCGCTCCAGCAACTGGTACTGAATATGCCGGCAGACCGTGCCGCCGTCCTGAGCCAAGGGACGCTCGACGTACGCCTGGAACTGGCGGAAACCGCCGCGGTGTATTCCGAACTTCCGGGAAATGCTAGCGCCCAGATGAAATTCGAGACCCTGCGGACCGGACTTTTCCTGCGGTATGGCGCTACCTCGAAACTCGAGGTCGGCTTCGAACTCCCCTTCCTGTACCGCTACACAGGCTTCATGTCCGGCATGATCGAAGGTGTCGAACGGGCCACGACCGGGCTCTCGCCGGCGCGCAGCGCGCTCAGCAATGTCAACTATGTCTACAACATTACGCGCAACGGGCAGCAGGTCATCAACGGAACAAAGGGTGCGCTCGGCCTCGGCGACAGCATGGTGCAGGTCAAATATCAGCTGGTCAGGGAGACCTCCGTCATGCCCGCTCTTTCGCTTCGGACGGCGATCAAACTTCCTACAGGCGACCAAAACGAGTATTTCGGCAGCGGCAGCCCGGACTTTGGGCTCGGACTGGCGATCGAGAAGGCGCTTGGAAGCCGTTGGGTGATGTATGTCAACTTGAACGGCGTGGCTCCAACTGGGCGGATCGCCGGCTTCGCGTTGTATCCCACGATCATGGGCATGGCCGCGGCCGAATACCTCTGGTCGGAGAACTTTTCCCTGACCATGCAGTTCGACTATTACACGACCCCGTTCAGGAATGTCGGCCTGGAGGTCTTCGACAAGGGGGTATCCGAGTTGGTCGCCGGCTTCAGCTACCGCTTTGCTCAACATTGGCTCTGGCAGGCCTATGCAATTGAGAATGTTGACCTCGTCACGGGTGGCGCCGCCGATTTTACACTAGGGGTCCTGTTTACGTACCGCTTCCAGAGCTGATCCCACTATGAGGATGCTGAACCCCCTAACCGCTTGACAACAATGGAGGGTTGTGTGAGACTGTTGACGCCAGTATGCAGACCGCATAGTCCTTCGCCAAGCCTATCTGGATTCAGCCCGATTACTGGGCGCATGAACTCTCGCAAAGGAGTTTCTTCATGTCGATTTTGAAGACCATCCACAACCCCGCTGATCTCAAGCGGCTCAAACCCGCGCAATTTCCCAAACTCTGCCAAGAGCTTAGGGAGCAGATCATTGGAGCGGTATCCAGCGTCGGAGGCCATCTGGCCTCGAACCTGGGCGTGGTCGAGTTGACGGTGGCGCTGCACTATCTGATGGATACCCCCCAGGACAAGATCGTCTGGGATACCAGCAATCAGGCCTATGCGCATAAGCTGCTAACCGGGCGGCGGGAGCAGTTCCACACCCTTCGCCAATACGGCGGATTGAGCGGATTCTGCAAGCGCGAGGAAAGCGTCTACGATACCTTCAATGCCGGGCATGCGGGGACCGGCGTTTCCGCCGCCTACGGGATGGTCGAGGCCAGGGAACAGCAGGGTTTCAAGCACAAAGTCGTCTGCGTGGTTGGTGACGGAGCCATGACCGCCGGCATGACGCTCGAGGGGCTGCACCATGCAGGGGGCCTTGGCAAGGATTTCGTCGTCATTCTCAATGACAATCAGATGTCCATCTCCAAGAACGTCGGTGCCATTTCCTCCTATTTGAATCGAACCTTCACTGGCGATTTTTATACGAAAATGCGGGAGGAAACCGGCCAATTACTGAGGAAAATCCCGCACATCGGATACGACGTCGAGAAGTTGGCCCGTCGGGCGGAAGAGTTGGCCAAGGGTGCCATCCTCCCAGGGCTGCTCTTCGAAGAACTGGGATTCCGCTACGCCGGTCCAATCGACGGCCATAACTTCGAGCATCTGCTTCCGACCCTCGAGAATGTGCTCAAGATGAGAGGGCCCGTCCTCCTCCATGTCATCACGAAGAAGGGCCTGGGCTATGAGCCGGCCGAGAAAAATCCGGTGTGGTTCCATGCCTGTCCGCCGTTTGTCCGGGAAACTGGCGCGCCGGCGAAGAAGGCGCCCCGTCCGTCCTATACCCAAATCGCCATCGAGTCGTTGATTCAAGCGGCTCGTGAAGACAAGCGGGTCGTGGCGATCACCGCGGCGATGTGCGAAGGCACGGGCCTGAACGCCTTCGAAAAGGAATTTCCTGACCGGCTCTATGATGTGGGAATTGCCGAGCAGCATGCGGTGACGTTTGCCGCCGGCTTGGCAGCACAGGGCATGCGGCCGGTGGTCACGATGTACGCCACGTTTCTCCAACGCGCCTACGACCAAGTGGTGCATGACGTCGCCACCCAGAATCTGCCAGTGACCTTTTGCATCGATCGCGGTGGTCTCGTCGCCGAGGACGGCACGACGCATCACGGTGCTTTTGATTACGCCTACTTGCGGCACATGCCGAACATGGTCGTCATGGCACCGAAAGATGAGAACGAATTACAGCACATGCTCAAGACCGGTCTGCAGTACGAGGGCCCAGCGTCTGTCCGCTATCCGAGGGGCGTCAGCCTGGGCGTGCCGATGGATCGCGAGCAGAAAGAGCTCCCGATCGGCAAAGGCGAGCTCATGCGGGACGGCACCGATGTGGCGATTATCGCGATCGGCGTGTCCGTATGGCCGGCCGTCAAGGCGGCGGAGCAATTGAGTCAGGAAGGACTGTCGACGGCGGTCATCAACGCCCGCTTCGTCAAACCTCTCGATCAGGAATTGATCGTGGACATCGCCAAGCGGGTACGCTATGTCGTGACGGTCGAAGAAGGCTGTAAGATGGGCGGGTTCGGCTCTGCGGTCCTCGAAGCCTTATCCGAGGCCGGCGTGACCGTCAAGACGAAGGTCCTTGGCCTTCCGGACTGGTACATCGAGCAAGGCCCCCAGGACCTGCTGCGCGAACGGTACGGATTGACCACCGATGGCATTTACCGCAGCGTGAAGGAATTGGTCACGAAGAGCCCAATCACTTCCCGCGAGCCGGAACTCTTCTCCGCAGCGGTCGATCACCTGCCGCACGGGGACGAGCAGGGCAGTTAAGCGCCCAGATTGTTCGATGCACATTACCAGACGCCCAACCAGGCAGATTCAAGTCGGCAAAGTGAAGGTCGGCGGCGACGCGCCCGTCTCGGTCCAGTCG
>DASTFK010000148.1:0-4748 GCA_035719945.1 Nitrospira sp. | reverse complement strand
CGGATCGTTTCGGCATCGCCGGGATTTTCTCTCAGGCGATTAGTCAGCACGTCGAGCGTCTGGAGATATTCGTCGGCCTCCGGCGCGAAATAGGACAGCACTTCAGCATCGATTGTGGGAACCAGATACTCCGGAGACAATCCTTCCATCCCATCCGCAGGGGCGGAGGCTGGTAACAGTGCCGCCACCTCCTTTTTCCAGTGGAGGCTCACCGCGGGATCCTCGTTGCCGCCTGTTTTCACGACTTCTAGTTGTGATTGAAACGCTTCCACCATGCCGCGGAGGATACCCACCGTCTTCAGCCAGAGCGCCGGATCGATGGACGTGGACTGCTCCAACGTGGTTTCGAGGAGTTCTCCCAGCAGTGAGAGGCCGGTAAAGCCGTAAATGCCGGAGGCGCCTCGGATTTTGTGCGCCCAGACATACTGGTCTTGAAGTTCTTGGGGGCTGGGCAGCGCATCGCCGGGAGGGTTAACGGCTGCGGAAAGGGCGGCCAGTGCTTCCGCCGCTTCCATGACGAAAATATCGAGGAGGCCCTGACGGTCCAGTTCGGAACTCATCCTATCCTTTCTGACCCGGAGCGCCGAAGCGGTGCTCCGGGCATCAGACCTTAGGCCAGCTTGAACTGCGCGACCGACGCCGTCATACCATCGGCGAGCTTGGCCATGTCTTCGACGGTCAGCCGCGCGGCATCAGTAGCCTTTTGCGTCGCGACGGCACCGCCGGTGAAGTCCTTAATCGAGCGACCCACCTGATCCGTGGAGGCCGTTTGGGTCGCCGCAGAGCTGGCGATGTTTTGCGCCAATTCGGCGGAACGTTGCGCGATGCCTGAAATTTCGTTGAACACCTCACCGGTACGCAGCGCGGAAGCCGATCCTGCTTCCACCGCCTGGGTCTCCTGCTCCATGGCGACCACCGCGTCCTGGGTTTCGCTTTGAATGACTTTCACGAGATCGGCGATTTCCCTTGTCGCTTGCGTCGAGCTTTCGGCCAGTTTTCGCACCTGGTCGGCGACGACCGCGAATCGCGCTCCGGCCTCGCCGGCGCCGGCCGCCTCGATGGCGGCGTTGAGCGCGAGCAGGTTGGTTTGGTTCGCGATATCTCGAATCGTCGACACGATTTGCGAAATTTCCAACGACCGGTCGCCGAGGCCCTTGACCTGCTTCGACATGCGCTGCACCGCTCCACGAATGCTCTGCATGTCCTGCACGGTTTCCTGCACCGCGACACGGCCGCGTTCCGTCGCTTGCAACACCTGCTTGGCGGATTCTGACGACGCGCCGGCTGTTTCGGCGACCTGACGCATTTGCGCGGCCAGCTGTTCGACGGCGCTGAGCGTCTTCGCCGACTCGTCCGCTTGGTGTTTGGCGGTACCGGCCATCTGACCGGCGCTGTCGCGCAACGTACCGGCTGATTTGTTGACCCGTTCCGCGGCCTCGCGGACCTGTTTGAGCAGCTGTCCGAACCGGGCGATCATGAGGTTGAAACCGTCCGCCAGGTTGCCGAACATGTCCGCCGTGACTTCACCGCGCTTCGTGAGGTCGCCTTTACCGACGTCCGACACGAGCACGAGGAAGTTCATCAGCCGCTTCTGCATCTCGTCGCGTTCGCCTTCCGACGTCACTAGGGCCGTAATCCGGTCCAACATGGTGTTGAACGAGCTCGCCATCTGGCCCAGCTCGTCCTTCGAGGTGATCTTGGCGCGCGCTTGATAGTTGCCGCTCGCCGCTTGTTGGGCGACGCTGGCGACCTGTCCGATACCCAGAGATAGTTTGTGGGCCACCCAGTATCCGAGGGCCAAGCCCAACAGCACGGCGGCGACACCGCCGACGACCAGAATCAGGGTCGCGTTGGACGCCATGGCCTTCGCTTCGTTCGAGAGGTCCTTGGCGATTTCTGACATGGTCTTAATTTGTTCGGCGTGGCGCTGCGTCACCTTTTCGAACGCCGGGCTCAAGCTCACCGTGATGGCGAGAGCGCCCAATTCCCGCATGGCCAATGCCTGGCCGGAGGACAACGACTTGTTTTCGAAGCTCTCTTTGATGGTGTTGATCGCAGCGTCGCCCTGACCAAAGAACTCGTTGAGCGCTGTTTTCAACTCGGCCAAATCCTTCGCTTCATCGCGGCCTGTGCTCGACGTCCGCAAGGTCGTCTTTTCGTAGCTGCTGATCAGACGCTCGATTTCTCCGCGGTAGGGCGCGATATCCTTCAACTCGATTTCGAAGTCTGAGGCGCGCGGCGTCCTCGAGACGTCGACCAGAGATTCGTGGTAGCGGTTCACGTTGAAGAGGAGCTGATTGAACTCGGTCAACGGAACCGTGTAGTCGAGGTACACCGTTTCCGCTTGTGTGGACAAACGGCCGTTGGTCACGATGCCCACGCCGGCCATGGCGGCGATGATCACACCGACCAAGCCGAACACCGTCAGCAGTTTGGCCTGTGTCTTTAAGTTTTCAAACCATTGAAAAAAATTCGTCCTGAACATGGGAACCTCCTCCTTCTCGCTCGCGATACGATCGAGCCTTGAATCTCACACCCTGTCTTGACGATCTTCCAATCAGCCTGTGCCCTCAAAATGAGAAAGAACGACGGACGTCTCCAACACGCCACGCAGCCGGTCTTCCAGGTTCACGACGGTCGATACGAAAGGATTCCCCCCGTCCCCCGTGCCGACCGGAGCCGGTAAAAATTGATCCTTCGACAAGGTGCGAATCTCGGGAACCGTATCCACCAAGACCCCGACTTGCCAGTTGCCGTGCTTGACGACGACGGCATACCTCTGGGCGTTCTCAGCGGCGAGCCCAATCATCTGCCGCAAATCGAGCAAGGGCACGACAGATCCGCGTAGGTTCGTGACGCCGACCAACCCGGCCGGCATGCCGGGGACCGGCGTGATGGATTCCACCACGAACACTTCCCGCACGTTCTGCAGATCGATCGTGAATTGTTCGCCCCCCAAGGACACGATCGCAGCCCGCATCGTTCCCGTTCCTGTCGTCGGGGCAGCGTTGCCCTGACCGCCAGACTGGGTATCGGCATTCTGGGTTGCGAGGGAGGTCGCGCTCTGCTCAGCAGCCATGACGGTTATCCCAACACCCGTTTCACCGTCGCGAGCAGTTCTTCGCCCTTGAACGGCTTGACGATATGCGCATTGGCGCCCTGTTGCTGACCCCAGAACTTGTCGCTTTCGTTGCCTTTGGAGGTGCAGAGAATGATGGGGATGTTCTTGGTCCGGTCGTCGTTCTTGAGGTCGCGGCAGGCCTGGAAGCCGTTGCGGCCCGGCATGACGACGTCCAGCACGATTAGATCCGGCTTCTCGCCGACCACCTTGTCTTCGAGCTTCTCAGTATTCGGAAAGGACACCACCGTATGGTTCGCTCCCTTCAACACTCCTTCAATGACCTGCAGTTCGGCGTAGGAATCGTCTACGACAATAATCTTGCTCATCGGTTCTCTCCTTGGTTCTGGTGATGAATGACGTCCGAATATCTATGCCGACACGATTACTTCAGGGGCAGTACGACGCTGATCGCACCGGCCAGATCCCCTTCTTTCCACCCTTCTTTGTGACCGCCCGTGATGTCCTTTCCACCCTTCGGCGCACCGTGGCAGGCCAAGCAGGACGCCGCCGCATACTCCGGGTCCATCATACGCAGGACCGGTCGCCCATCGAGCACCGTGTTGCGTACATAGGTCTGCCCCTTGGGGTGGCGCGGATCGTTGAACATCCGAAGCACCTCGGCTTCGAAGTCATCCGGCCGGTTGTTGACGTTGCGATAATCGATGCCGGTCAGTTTCAGCTTCACGCCGGTCTTCTTATAGAAGTTTTCTCCGGTCTTGCGGGCGAAGACGGCGGGAATGAAACCCTTGAAGCCGATGCCGGGCCGGTTGATCACCGGCTGCGACTCATCCACGACTTCCTTTTCGGCCTCGACCAACGCCAGATACAGCGGTGCTTGAGGAACGGCATTGGGAATTCTCAAATCGATTTTGGTTTTCTTCTTGAAACGTTCGATGACCTGACCGGCCACATAGTCGCCGGTAAAGCCCTTGTTGGCCTTGGACGGATCATTGATGTTTCCCATCTGCTCCGACAAGACGCCACGGCCGATCTTCACGAGATCGATCAAGTGTTCCGCCACTTCGGCCTCGTTGCCCGCACGCACCGGGCTTACCTGACAGAGCAGAGCCACCGCCGCAATCCCGCCCGCCATCCGCCAATTCCACCATGTCGCATTCATACCCATCCTCCTTCGTGATGTCACTTGATCGGATTCTTCGTTCCTTTTCGCATTCTTCTCGTCCGTCACCTAGCAATAACTGTTTTTTCGCGGGCCATGCATCGATGCACGCGCCTCACGGCGCACACAAACTCTTTCGAAGCCTGCGCCCCACTGTGCAAAGGTTGTGCTTATGAGTCTTCGAGAGACAGCTACGTGAATACCGAACACAAAACACTTGGCCTTTCAGAGATTTACGTACTCTACACAGGAACATCATTCATCTTCGTTCGTCGCATGACTGTTCAGGTTGCGACAAAATGATGCCGTTTGGGCAAAAATTGGCCACTCGAGGTGCCGAATCATCTTTGGCGGTGCGTCTTTTCATCGTCGCGATCCGTATTGAAACCGATGAGAAGTGTAGCAGGCGTCTCGATGCAGGCATTGTTCGCTCGTATGGGACGCCAAGATTCATGACAGGCAGATGTGGGCCAGAGCCCAACACTGGGAGAGGGAGATGTAGAGAAG
>DASTFK010000147.1:0-7540 GCA_035719945.1 Nitrospira sp. | reverse complement strand
GCCCCTGAGACCGCGCTTCCAACTTGAGCGCAGAAAATGCGGTATCGTCTCCCCCGATGGTGACCAGGCGGGTGACGCCGAGACTCGCCAGGGTGGACAGGACGCGATCCAGATGCTCCAGCTTCTTGGTGGGATTGGCCCGGGAGGTGCCCAAATGCGAGCCGCCCCGAAAATGGATGCGGCTGACTTCCTCGATGGAGAGCGGATGCACATGCGCGGTGCTGCCTTCCATGAGCCATTTGAATCCGTCGAGAAAACCGAGCACTTCCGAACCGCCAATGATGCTGCGAATCGTAACCGCGCTGATGACGCTGTTGATGCCCGGAGCTGGCCCCCCTCCGACGAGCATGCCGACAATGGGACGTGACGCACTCATCATCGATAAACTCCTCAGTCATGCACGATGTGATGTTTCATGTTGGAGACGCAGTGTGTTACATCCTCCTGCCAGAATCAACTACCCTCGTCCCGGACTCTTGCAAACGGCCGTGTATTTGCTCAGAATTTTCCCGGTATGGGGTACGACCGGAAAATGAGAGGCCCTTCGTGACGATCAACATTGCTGCGCTGCTTGCCATCGCACTCTCGATCGGTCCGGCCACAACTCTCATCCTGGCGCAGGACTATCCTCCTGACGTTTCGCGAGGCAAAGCCATCTATGAACGCCACTGCATGACCTGTCATGGCGCCCGAGGCTACGGCGACGGACCCAACGCCTTGCTGCTCACGATCACGCCGGCCAACTTCCATCGTCCGGGTTCCTTTTTGAAATCGGATGAAACCTTGTTACGGATGATCGAGCATGGCGGCGTCTTCAGCCCCATGCACTCGTGGCGGGGTCGTCTCACCGACGGAGAAATGCAGGACGTCCTGGCCTATATTCGGCTCTTGTCACAGCAATAGCCTGCTCTCTGGCATGCGTGAGCCCGAATCTGCTGATGACTTGGAAGTGAGCGAGGAGCGAGGGGGCGGTTTACGCCTCAGAAAACAGAGGAATCTTGACTGCGATCATCGTGCCCCTGCCGGGGGAACTGTCAATGGCGACATGGCCGCGCAAGGGACGCACGCGCTCCTGCATGCTGGTCAAGCCCAGGCCCTTCTTACTGTCCCCTGAGTTGAACCCGCTCCCGTCATCCGAGACCCGAAGCTCGATCTCCCGTTGGCCGGATGACAGCCAGACGTCCACGTGTTTGGCATTCGCGTGCTTACGGATATTGCCAAGGCTTTCCTGCAACAGGCGGTACAGACAAATGGTGATCGGCATTGGCAAATGGGCCGGCACGGCGCCTTCTTTGAAGTCCACATCAAGACTTGTGTAATCCCTAAACTCTTTGATGTACGTCCGCATCGAACAGGCCAGAGAGACCGTGTCGAGATGCCGCGGATGGAGCTCGTGAGTCAGATGACGGAAATCGTCAAGGATGTCGCCGAGTTTGTTCTTCAGCGAGCTCATACGGGGCGCCACGGACGGCATCACGGATCTCACCAGTTTCTCCATGGCGCTCGCTTCGAGAATTAACGCCGTAATGCGTTGGCAATGGTCATCGTGCAGATCGCAGGCGATGCGCCGGCGTTCCTCCTCTTGGGCGGTAAAGAGCTTGGCCATCAATTCCTGAAGTTCGATCCGATTGGCTTCCAGCTCGAGTTGATGCTGTCGCAACGATTCTTCGACCTGCTTCCGTCTGGTGATGTCTTTGAACGCGATCCTGAGCCGCTCCCGCTTGCCTTCCCCGTTCTTGACAGGCGCGGCCTGCACCGCGGCGAGGAACATCCCTCCGTCCGGCTTCCCCATCCTCAAGTCGCAGGAACCGGCCGTATCATCATTCAACACTCTACGAAAGAAGAGGAGGGCTGCATCTCCGTCGCCGTTGGCGAAACAGGCGTAGAGGTTTTTCATCTCCTGCATCGGGTCGAGACCCAGCAGCGAGGCGCCGGCGGGATTCACATCGTGGATTTCCCCCGTCACGGCGATCGTGGCATAGCCGATCGGAATGGATTCGTATAATTCACGGTAACGGTTCCGGCTCTCTTCTGCCTCGGCCTGCAAGCGGTGGAGCTCCTGACATTGCAGCTCCAATTCGACCTGGTGCACACGCAGTTCTTGCACGAGCGACTCCACATTTTGCGGAGTCACCTTGGGCAGCGCATGCGACCGCCTGTTCAGCTGTTCCGCCTTTTCACGCAACCGGGCCAGATCCGATGGTTGTAACCCCATGGGCTACTCCTGAGGTTGCTCGATGTTCTTCGCCGACGGTTTGACGATGCTGCCGATACCGATCGGCTTCCCGTCTGATCCGCGAACCAGAAACAGCCGTATCGAGACACCGATGTGTGACCCGTCCTTCGCGATATATTCCTTGTCGAACTCGACTGGCCGACCGGTCTTGACCAGCTGATCCACGACCTCGGCATTGCGCGCCCGATACTCCGCCTGTGTCAACGACTGGTAGGTCATGTCCAGGATTTCTGCCCGTGTATGACCCGTGAGTGCCAAGAAGGCCCGGTTCGCCTCCAGGAAGGCACCCTGGAGTGTCGTGAAGGCGAGGGCGTCCGTTGAGGAATCAAACCCAACCCCCGGAACCGTTCGACCGCCTGGCGATGGTCTGTCACGTCGAGGCCGACCCAACACTGCGGCCAGCCGGGCCGCGTCAACTCCCGCGACATGGACAACCACGCGACATGCCGTACGGATTTATTTTTGCAAGTAATGGGCCGCTATTGAACAGGGCGCTTCCCTAGTGCAGTGCCGTCGACCTTGGCTCCAACGCCGAACAGCAGTTGATAGGCATCCGGCTTACCGATCATCTCCTGCGCCTGGTATCCCGTTACCCGTTCGCACTCGTGATTCCGCGCCAGCGTGCGCTGCTGGTCGTCGAAGGCCACCAGCATGATCGGCAGGTTTTCGAACAACTGCTAAAGCCGGCTTTCGCTGGTCCGCAGCGAGGCTTCCAGTTTTTTCACCGCCCCGATGTTCGTAAAGGTGAGCACCCCGCCGTCGATGAGGTTCTCCGTCGTCCGGTACGGCATGATCCGCAGCAGAAACCACTCCCCGCTCTTGGTTTCGACCTGCATCTCCTTATAGACGAGCGTTTCCAGGACCTGCTTCAGATCTTCCACCAGGCCGTCGTGCTTGAGATTGGTCGCAATATCGCTGATCGGGCGGCCCACGTCCCCGGGGATCAGCTTGATCACTGTCGCGGCCTGCGGCGTATAGCGCATGATGCGCAGTGAATTGTCCACGAACACGGTGGCGATGTCCGTGCTATTCAACAGATTCTTCATGTCGTTGTTCGACTGCGACACATCTTCAATCTTCTGCTGCAATTCCGAATTGACCGTAATCAGCTCTTCATTCAGCGATTGCAGCTCCTCCTTCGACGTGGTCAGCTCCTCGTTGGTGCTTTGCAGCTCCTCGTTGGTGCTTTGCAGCTCTTCATTGGTGGACTTTAATTCCTCCTGCGACGTTTCCATTTCTTCGACGGTCGTCTGCAACTGCTCCTTGGTGTACTTCAGCTCGCGCTCAAGTTCCGAGACGGCCTTGTGGTGCTTGCCGGTCTCCTTCACGCGGCGCGCGGCCGGCTTCTCTGTGGTGTCCTCCTCAAACGACACGAGGACCATCCCGCGCATATAGGAACGCCCGCTGATCGGCCGCACGACGATCCGGACCCGCTGATACCCTCCGTTGACCCGCACGCGCAGTGCCTCCCGCATCACCTCGCGCCGCTGGAGCAGCGCTTTGCGAATCAAGCTGCCCAGCTCGAGCCGCAGACCTTCCTTTGCCATCGTGAAGATGTTCATCGCCGCTTCCCCGGAGGCGGGCTCCAGATAACGTCCCGTCCGGCCCTGGATGTACAGGATGTCGCCGGTTTCATTGATCAGGACGGAGGGAGGGACAAAGCGTTCCAGCAGCATGTGACGGGATAACTCCGCCATGGACGCGCCGATCTCGAGCTGCCGTTTGGGAATTGCCTTGTGCTTGCCATGCTCCGCCGGCAGCAGCGCGCTCGGCAGATCCACCAGCATTCCCGCCGGCGTTTCGCTTCGTTGAAAGAGCTTCCATTTGTTGTCGATGATATTGAACAAGTCCTGAAATCCGCCGATGGTTTCAGAGGAGCCCAGAAACAGCACACCGCCGGGCGTGAGCGTGTAATGGAACAGGGGGAGCAGCTTCCGTTGGAGCTCTGCCGTGAAATAGATCAAGAGATTCCGGCAGCACAGCAGATCGAGCTTGGTGAACGGCGGATCCATGATGAGATTCTGCGGGGCAAACACGAGCATTTCACGGATGGGCTTGGACACGCGGTATCCATGGTCATCTTTGACAAAAAACCGGTGCAGCCGCTCCGGCGAGACGTCCGTCTCAATGGTGGGCAGGTAGATGCCCTGCCGCGCCCGGTCCACGGCATCCTTGTCGAGGTCCGTGGCGAAGATCTGGGTCTTGACGAGTCCCGTCAATTTCAGCTGCTCGACGCACTCGGCGATGGCGATCGCGACAGAGTAAGCCTCTTCCCCCGTGGAACAGCCTGGAATCCAGACGCGTACGGTGCTCTTTTTGCCTTTGTTTTTCAGGAGGGCCGGCAATGCCTCCTCTTGGAGTTTTTTGAAGGCTTCAGGATCGCGGAAAAAATTCGTGACGCCGATCAACAGCTCCTTGAACAGGAGATCCAGCTCGTTGGGATTCTCCTGCAGGAACTGGACGTATCGTCCAATGTGGCTGATCTGATGGATGTTCATCCGGCGCTCGATGCGCCGGAAGATCGTATTGGGCTTATAAAAGGAGAAGTCGTGGCCCGTATGAGCGCGAAGCAGCGTCAACACACGGTTGAGCGCACTGGAGGCCGTCCGCTCCTGGGTGGCCTTGCTCGGCAAATTCGCGCTATGCCGAATGTAGGCCAGCAGTCTTTCGGGCAGCCGCTCAGGCGTATCCACATAATCCATCAAGCCGGTGCCGATGGCGCTTTTCGGCATACTGTCATACTTGGCCGACCGCGCCTCCTGTGCGAGCGCCAAGCCCAGATGCTCCTTGATCGCCTTGACGCCGAGCGTCCCGTCCGTGCCCATGCCCGACATGATGATCGCGATCGCGCGGTCTTCCTGGTCTTCCGCGAGATGACGGAGGAAGAGATCAATGGGCGCCCTGAAGCCACGGGCCGCGGAAGGTCCCTGCAAGTGCAAAGTCCCGTTCAGGATCGACATGTCCTTGTTGGGGGGAATGATGTACACATGGTTCGGACGCACCGGCATGTTTTCCTCGACCTGCACCACCTTCATGGTGGTGCACCGCGCCAGCAGCTCCGGCATCATGCCCTTCTGCGTGGGATCCATGTGTGTGACGATGACAAATCCCAGCCCGCTGTCGGCAGACATGTGGGTAAAAAACTCCTCGAAGGCCTCGAGCGAGCCGGCCGAGCCGCCCATGCCGATGATGTGGGAGGGTTTTTTCGAGATTGAGGGACGGCGGACGACGCGCTTGTCCTGTCTGGCCACCGCGTACGAGGCGGTCGGTCGTTTCCTGTACGGAGAGTCTTTCCGTCGCACCGCCCGGCACTCCTCGGTGGATACGGTCTCTTGATGCTGCGTAAGAAGGGAGGTCATTGTAGGCTTCCGTATGATATCAGGCAAGCCTCAATAATCCTGAGAGCGCACGAGAGCGGCCGACTGGCGCGGATTTTACCGACGGTGGTGGACGAGAAATCTTGCTCGGTTCACCGACTGGCTCTGTGCCATACTTCAGGGCAGCAACGTAGCTTTCGAATGGAGCGGGAGAGATGGCGAGCAAGGCGCAATTCCCGATGGAACAATCGGTGGCTGGCGAGTTCAAACGTCAGGACGATGCCTTCCGTGGGTGGGTGACGGCGGACGGCCGTTCAGGCTATCCAGCCGCCGCAGGCCGGTATCATCTCTATGTGTCCTGGGCCTGTCCATGGGCGCATCGGACGATTATCGTGCGCAAGCTCAAGCAGCTGGAACCGGTCATCGGCATGACCGTCGTCGATCCGCTTCGCGATGAGCGGGGCTGGGCCTTTCGGGACGGACCGGGTCATTCGCAGGACTCGCTCAATGGCTTCCGGCTTCTCAGCGAAGCCTATCATGCGACCGATCCCACATATCGCGGTCGCGTCACCGTGCCGGTGCTGTGGGATACCGTGACCAAGCGCATCGTGTCGAATTCCGACGACGACCTCATGCGCATGTTCAATAGCGAGTTCAATCGATTCACGAAGAGCAGTCTCGATTTGTATCCAGAACCGCTCCGTCAGGAGATCGACGAGTGGAACGGCCTTCTCTACGAGCAGGTGAACAATGGCGTGTATCGCGCAGGGTTCGCGACCTCCCAGGTTGCGTACGAAAGGGCGGTGCGCCGACTGTTCGAGACGCTCGACCGGGTGGAGCAGCGCCTCGCCGACCGTCGTTATCTCTTCGGCTCAGAAGTCACCGAAACGGATTGGCGGCTCTTCGTGACGCTGGTACGGTTCGATGCCGTCTACCACGGCCATTTCAAGTGCAACCTCCGCCGGATCGTCGACTATCGCAACCTCTTCGGCTACCTGAGAGATCTCTACCAGATCGACGGCATCGCCGACACGGTCAACTTCGACCATATCAAACGGCATTATTACATCACGCACGACGACATCAATCCCACGCGGATCGTCCCTCTCGGTCCGGTGCAAGACCTTTCGACAGCGCACGGCCGCGAATCAATGGCCTAGAGTCGTCCATTGATCCAAATGGCTCTATTGCGAAATCTTGTAGGTAAAGTTATGAATAGGGCGGCCGGTCCTTCGAGTGCCTCATGACCTACCCAGGTTGAGCAAAGGAAGGACAGCATGCGGATGAATCATTGGTTCGTGTTCCAGAGCGTAGGCGCCTGTCTTGCGATTGCTGCGTTCTGGACGATCTCAGCCGCCGCCCCTCGTCCACAGGCGAGTGTCGCAACATTCTCTGCCTGGGAACATAGGTTCGATGGTCCCGATCAGCTGCCGGCCGGTCAAACGACGGTCCGCCTGCGCAATCGTGGAAAAGAACCGCATCAAGTGCAATTCCTTAAGCTCGAGGAAGACAAGACTCCCGCCGATCTGGCAGCGGCTCTCAAATCAGGCAGTCGCACCATCCCGTCCTGGGCCAAGCACATGGGAGGTCCGAACGGAGTCGATGCCGGCCAAGCGTCGGAAGCGACGCTGTACCTGGAGCCCGGCTCCTACGTCATCATCTGCGGTATTCCCGGCAAGAACCATCAAAGCCATGCGTCGCTCGGCATGCAGAAGGCGCTGCGGATCCTGGACACGAAGCCGGCTCCTCCTGAGTTTAAAGGCAACTTCCACATGGCCATGTTCGAGCATGAGTTTGTCGTGGTCCAACCGCTGAGAAAGGGCCGCCATAGCTTCTACGTCATCAATCGGGGCAATCAAATTCATCAGGCGAGTATCATCCGTCTGCATGCGGACGCATTGGCGGATGATGTGCTCAAGGCGTTCGACCAGGACAACCCTTCGCGTCTGCCGGGGACACTCATCGGCGGCATGAGCGGCCTCGAGCC
>DASTFK010000146.1:0-2706 GCA_035719945.1 Nitrospira sp. | reverse complement strand
GACGGGTGGCCTCGGCTGGATCTCTCCCGGTCAATGGGGACAAGCGGCCTGGCTCGGATTTCTCATTGCCTGCCTGGGTAGTTTCGTCGTCACCCGCGCCGTACGCGCGGATGTCACGCTGTCGTTTCTCGGCTTTTACGTCGGTCTCTTGATCACACGGGCGCAATGGCTTGGCGATCCGCTCACGATTCCCTGGCATCAACTCGAAAGCGGCACGCTCCTCATTTTCTCCTTCTTCATGATCACCGATCCGAAAACCACGCCGGATTCTCGCCTGGGGCGCATCCTCTTCACCTTGTTGGTGGCGCTGGCTGCGCTATGCGTGCAGTTTGTCCTGTTTCGTCCCCACGGCCCGCTATGGGCTTTGCTCATCTGCTCCCCGCTCGTGCCCTTGATCGACCGTTGTTTTCCGGGCTCGCGCTACGACTGGACACGTCCATCTGACGGTCAAGTGCCGGTTGCGCGCAGAATGTCAATTACCTTACCAACGGAGGTTGTTATGACACGTCCGGCCGTCTGTGTGCTGTCCTTCATCACCGGCCTGCTCGTCTGGAGCGGGTCGGCCTCGGCGTTCTGCGGCTTCTATGTCGCAAAGGCCGACAGCAAACTTTTTAATAAAGCGTCCGAGGTGGCCATTGCCAGGGCTGAGGACAAAACGGTCATCACGATGGCAACCGACTTCAAAGGTGACGTGAAGGAATTTGCGCTGGTCGTGCCCGTGCCGACGGTGCTCGAGAAGGCGCAGATCCATGTCGGCGATCCAGCGGTGCTGAGGCATCTAGCCGATTATTCGGCACCAAGGCTCGTCGAGTACTTCGATGCCAATCCCTGCCGGCTCTTGTACCCCGAAAGCCGGGCCATGGACTCGATGGCCAAATCCAGTCCCTCGCTCCAGCGCGAGCGGGAAAAGGCGCTCGGCGTGACGGTAGAGGCGCAATACGCCGTCGGCGAATACGACATTCTCATTCTCTCGGCACATGAGAGCGCCGGACTCGAAACCTGGCTGACGGAGAACGGGTATCGTATTCCCAAAACCGCCTCTTCGGTGCTGCACAGTTACATCAAACAGAACCTCAAATTCTTCGTCGCCAAGGTCAATTTGGGGGAACAGGCGAAACTGGGCCTCACTCATTTACGGCCGCTTCAGATCGCGTTCGAGTCGCCGAGGTTCATGCTGCCGATCCGCTTGGGAACGGTCAATGCGGACGGCCCTCAAGAACTGTTCGTGTACTTCCTCACGAGGCAAGGGAGGGTCGAAACTACGAACTATCGCACAGTGCGCTTGCCGGAGGCGCAAGAAATTCCGCTGTACGTCAAAGACCGTTTCGGCGACTTCTACCGCGACCTGTTTGCCCAACAGGTGAAGCGGGAACAGCACCGTGGAGTGTTCCTGGAGTATGCCTGGGATATGGCCTGGTGCGATCCCTGCGCAGCAGATCCGCTTTCAGAGGAAGAGCTCCGGAGTCTCGGCGTGTTTTGGCAGGAGCCCCACGGCCGTCCCGGCAGGGGCCCGCAGGCACAGAATGTATTTTTGACGCGCCTTCACGTCCGCTATGACGAGGCGCATTTTCCGGAAGACCTGTTGTTTCAGGAAACCTCCGATCGAGCAAATTTCCAGGCCCGATACATTCTGCGCCATCCCTGGACGGGACAGGACGACTGCACCGCGGCTGCCGCCTATCGTGAGCAACTGTATGGCCGCTACGAGCAACAGGCACAGACGTTGGCGACGTTGACCGGCTGGAATATCAGTGAGATCCGGAAGGCAATGAATCTCGCCACCCGCCCGACGAGTGACGAGAAAAAGTGGTATCAGCGGTTATGGAATAATTGAATCCTGCTGTGGCACGGAAAGTGTCTTTCGTTTCCGCGCTGTGTGCCTAAGGCAACTCGGGGCGCCCCTTGTCCTCATGAGCAGATAGTGACTTGATCCTTCTGCACTTCTGGCCTAGAGTAAGGCCCACAATCAGATCAATCACCAATCAGGAGGCGGCCATGGGACAACCAAAACACATACTGACGCTTCTCTCCGGTGCCGCAGCGCTGGTTCTCTCTCTGTCGGCCTGCAGTATTACCGAAACGATCAACAATATTCTCTCCTCCACGTCCGGAAGATCGTGGTTCACAGAGGATGGCCTGGTCAAGGAAGATCAAAGGGTCAATGCCTTCATGGCGTTTAACTTCGAGTACGTCAAGCAAGACATGGCAAATGGACAAGGTGAGTATCTTGCTTCCTTGAGCACGTTGATGGGAATCCCGCAGGATCGTCGAGCATCATTTTACGCCCATGCGCAGTCCCGTTATCCGTTCGTGATGGAGCACCAGAGCAATCCGCAGGAGACCCTTGCGCTGCTCGTGGCAAATCCGTCGCCAGCAGCCACTGCATCCCGTTGACCGGGAAGGGCGGCTCAGAATTGCATCGCGGGTCGAATTTAAACCCGGGAGGAGAGTTGCGCGACGTCGCGAGCGAGAAGGTCATCGTTCCGCGCCGTGACAGTGCGAACGGGCAGGCCATCGCGGAACACGATGAAGTTGCTCGGCACGGCTGGTACCCGGGGCCCGGGCAGAATCACGCCGCTGAGGTTTAAGGGATCACAAGCGGAGAGCTTGATGTCCACTCCGGCGGCTGACCCCGGATGCTTCTTGATGGCCCGGACGGCCTCAACGGCTTCGGGCAAGGCACACTGCTCTCCGACATAGCCAGAG
>DASTFK010000145.1:0-3928 GCA_035719945.1 Nitrospira sp. | reverse complement strand
CGGGCAAGTCATCAATCCGGACATGGGTGACGATCTGGTCGTCACTGTCATCGCCACCGGGTTCGAGCGGGAGGATCAACCGACGCCAGTGGGCGTGGCCGCGGCACGCCCAGTACGCGCGGCTCAGTCGGGGCTGGCCCTTGGAGCGGCGGTCGCGGACCGGTCGCACAAAGATCTCGACCGGCCGACCTACTTGCGGCGGATGGGTGACCAGCGGGACGCGATCGAACGTTTCACTGTCTCTGCTGATGACGAATGGGACGTGCCGACGTTCTTGAGAAAGCAAGCTGACTGATCCGTTGGGTCAGGGAGGGTGGCAGTGCCCGCACCGGTCATTACCGTGCCTGCGTTCGGCTCGTCGCACGACGGCGTCAGGCATTTCTTCGGCACAAGGCATCGTACTCCCGTCGCCTATGAAACCGGTGTGCCCGTACTCGACTCGGCTGCGCGGGATCATGCCTGGACCTTGTCGGTGAAGCAGGTGCATGGGACCGATGCGCTGGTCGTCGATCGACCGATCACGGGAGCCGATCGCTTCGAAGGCGGATGGGACGCGTTGATCACAGATCAGCCCGGAGTGACGGTGGTCGTGAGAACGGCCGACTGTGTCCCCGTGCTCCTCTACGACCGCCGCCGGAAGGCCGTGGCATCCGTCCATGCGGGCTGGCGCGGGGCATTGGCCGGCATCGTGCCCAAGACCATCGAGTTGATGGTCGCGAGATTCGCCGTCCAGCCAAGCGATTTGCGAGTCAGCATTGGACCGTCGGCCGGCCCTTGTTGTTACGAGGTCGATCATGCGGTGCTCGAACCGTTACGCCGTAGCCGTCAGGACTGGCCTGCGCTGGTGCGTGACGACCGCGGCAGCAAAGCGCGATTGGATTTGAAAGCGCTCGTGCGGCGACAGACTGCAGAGATCGGCATCCCTCAGGAACAGATCACCGTCGTCAATGTGTGCACGATTTGTCATCCGGCACTCTTCTATTCCTATCGACGCGAAGGACGTGTCAAGGGAACAATGCTCAATGGGATCTCGTTGGTGTCTCGCCGCTAGCCGTACCTTCCGCGATTTCGGTAGAATAGCGATCCGCGGGCAATGGCGCGGTCGTTCAAGCGAAGATGGATGTCCAAGCCGGGGACTCAATCAAGGATCGTCTGTCAGGCGTATTCGATCGAACCCGAAACGCGATGCTGGAGGCCGGCCGGGACGAGGGTACTGTGCGGTTGGTGGCGGCAAGCAAGGCGGTTTCGATCGACCGCATCCGCGAAGCCATCAACGCAGGAGTGCAGATCGCCGGAGAAAACCGCCTCCAAGAGGCCCTTCCCAAGATCGAGGCGCTGAAGAGAGAGCGCATCACCTGGCACTTCATTGGCCAGCTTCAACGGCGGAAGGTCCGTGCGGTGGTGGGCGTCTTCGAACTGATCCACTCCGTGGACAGTGTGGAATTGGCGACTGAGATTGATCGACGGGCTGCGGCCGCCGGACTGCGGCAGAAGATCCTGCTCGAGATCAACCTCGGGGGAGAGCAGAGCAAAGCAGGGTTTCTGGCCGACGAGGTGGAACAGACGCTTCCCCAATTGGCGGCGCTGAATCATGTGGCGATTGAAGGACTGATGGCCATTCCTCCGTCTGTCCGTGAGGCGGAGCAATCGCGACCATATTTTTGTCGTCTCCGCGAGCTGGCGGTGCGCTTGGCGAACCAGGGGCTTCCCGGCATCTCGCTGAAAGAGCTTTCTATGGGGATGTCGAACGATTACGTGGTGGCCATCCAGGAGGGGGCCACATTGATTCGCCTGGGCACGGCAATATTCGGAGGGCGGCGTGGGTAATCCGTTAACCAACAAAATCGCGTTCGTCGGGGGTGGGCAGATGGCGGAAGCGATCATCGGCGGCGTGCTCGCAGGACAGGTCTGTCGCCCGAAGTTGCTCTGGGCCACCGATCCGGTGCCCGCCCGTTGCGATCGATTGAAAACCCAGTTTGCGGTTCGCGTTGGATCGGATAATCGTGAGGCGGTCGCGTGGGCCGACGTCGTGGTGCTTGCGGTGAAGCCACAGGCTATGGCGCACGTGCTCGGGGAAATCGGCGGAGATCTGCATCGCGTGCTCGTCATCTCGATCGCGGCGGGGACGACCATTCAGTCGATCATGAACCAGACTGGCGAGGCACAGCGCGTCATTCGTGCAATGCCGAACATGCCCGTGCTGGTGAGGGAAGGCATCACCGCGCTGTCATGGACCGGCGCGATTACCGAGGAAGACAAGGAGATTGCCCGTGCCGTCTTTCAAGCGGTGGGTCGGGTGATTCCCATTGAGGAACGGCTCATGGATGCAGTTACCGGACTCAGCGGCAGCGGTCCGGCCTACGTGTTTCAAGCGATCGAAGCGCTGGCAGACGGAGGTGTAAAGATGGGACTTCCCCGTCAGACAGCGGAAATCCTGGCGGCTCAAACCGTGTTGGGCGCGGCCAAGATGGTCCTTGAATCGGGCGACCATCCGGCGAAGCTGAAAGACCGTGTGGCATCGCCTGGTGGAACCACGATCGCAGGTCTGCATCGCCTTGAAGAGGGCCGGTTCCGTGCTACACTGATTGGGGCTGTGGAAGCGGCTACCAAGCGCTCGCAGGAGCTTGCGCGCTGATGTTCGTCATGAGTAATGTGTTGCAGGGATTGGCCACGGTCCTGGATACCGTGTTGTGGCTCTACATGTGGGTCATTATTGCCAGGGCCTTGATTTCCTGGGTCAATCCAGATCCGTGGAATCCGATCGTACAGTTTTTGGAGCGTGTCACGGAGCCGGTGCTTGCGCCGATTCGCCGGTGGATCGGATGGAGAATGGGCATCGATCTCTCGCCGATCATCGCCATTCTGATCATCAGTTTCCTACAAATCGCGGTCGTCAAAACGTTGAGCGATTTTGCACATCAGATGAATTGACGCGAAGGGGGGCGCCATGAAAATCACGCCGCTGGACATCCAACAGACCGTCTTCAGGACGGCTTTCCGGGGTTACGACAAGGAAGAAGTCAATCGTTTCCTGGAGGAGATCGCCGAAACCGTCGAAGAGTTGAATCGCGAGAACGCGGTCCAGCGTGAGAAGATCGTCTTTCTCGAGCAGCAATTGACTGAATTGAAGCGCACCGAGGCGACACTCTCGAATACGCTCGTCTCCGCTCAGTCGCTCGCGGAGGACGTGAAGCGAAGCGCCCAACGTGAGTCCGAGCTGGTCATCAAGGAAGCCGAGCTAAAGGCGGGTGAAATGATCCGTCAGGCTCGGGTGGAACTCTCCAATACCCAGCGGGATCTGTCGGTCCTTCAGAAGCAGCGCCTGTTGATGGTGGAACGCTTGCGGGCGACCTTGCGCACGTTCGAGCGCATGCTCGAGGTCGAGGAGCAAGAGGCCTTCCATGATGGTGCGACACACGCTGAACACAAGCTGGAGGGAGAGTCGAGCCCGGCATTGTAACCGCATGTCGGAACGCTCCTTCTCCAGCAGGCGTTACCCGCCGGTTATCCCGTTCCCTGCTGCACACCAGCTCTCCGCTGCCTGTCTCTGTTTACCACCGTGGCGCACGCCGGCTGCTACGTCCACACGCCTTCCTTCGCCGCACCTCGCTGTTCCAAGATGAACGACATCGGCGCCATCCAAGCTGCCATGGATCAGGCTGTGCGGGACGGCGTTTTTCCCGGTGGAGTGTTGGCAGGACGGTTGGACGGCGAGATCAGGATCCTCGTGGTTACCGGGCGACTTTCCTTCGATTCCGCTGCTCAACCGGTCCAGCCATCAACCGTCTATGATCTTGCATCGTTGACCAAGCCCCTCGCGACAGTGACGTCAGTCCTCCTGCTCGTGCAAGCGGGAAAACTCAAGCTCGATGACGCCGTGGGGGACGTGCTCGTCGAGCTGAAGGATGCGCCGATCAGCGTAGTGTCC
>DASTFK010000144.1:0-7790 GCA_035719945.1 Nitrospira sp. | reverse complement strand
TCTCTCGCCCGAAGAAATTGGCACCTTACTGCGAGGTGTTCGTAGTTGGGAAAGCCGCAACTTCATCCATCGATTGTTTTCGGGAGAGGCCGAAAAGACTCGAGCGTTTCGGAATGAAGAAATTACATTCCTGGCGCCTGCGCTCTCAAAGGCACTGGCGCAGGCCTCACCGGACGACCGCGTCTATTTTCATCTCAGTCATGCGACCGAGCAGGGCGATGAGGAGAGCACGTCCGGATGGCTGTCGATCCGGCAGGATACGTTGGTGCTCGCTCTTAGCGAAGTCCATGACCGTCATGGACCCCAACCGGATATCAGCAAGTATGACCGACAAATGCCGAACGTACCGGAACGGTCGTCGGCGTTTGATGTCATCTTTGAGCCGGAGGAATACCTGATCAAGGTCAAGTCCGGAGGAAAGCTGTTTTCTCCGGATCAGCGAGAAGAACTCTATATCAAGTATCGCGAGGCGCTGTCCGCGCTTCCAAGATTTCCGGGGCTCGAGCCCCGTCTCACAAACAAACCGTGACTGTGACGAGGGAATGTTGATGACGGAAGGACGGTTGAACCACATGCCACATCTCGGGATCGTCGCAGGAACTGCAGACGGCGCGGCGCTCTGCTATCGAACCCTGTGCCATGAAGCCGAACGGCTCACAGGCGGGCATGCATATCCTGAAATAACGATGCACGCGCTGCCGCTCGAGGCCTATCTGGCCTCCATCGATGCAGGCGATTGGTCCGGCGTGGCCGCGCTGATGTCTCGATCGGCTTCGGTCCTTGCACAAGCCGGAGCGGAACTGATCATCTGCCCGAACAATACGTTGCATCGAGCGTTCGATCTCGTCGTGTCCCCTGTGCCGTGGGTGCACATCGCCTCTGCGGTTGTGGCCGAAGCGACCCGCCGGAATTACCGGCGGGTGGGACTGCTTGGCACGCAAGTGGCCATGCAGGGAACCGTCTACCATCCGATCTTTGAACATCATAGAATCGAAATCGTGTTGCCGCCGGTTCCTAAACGCATTGAACTGGACAGAATCATCCGAACCGAACTCATTCGAGGACACTATTTGCCTCGATCCCTGGCGTATGTGCAGGACCTCATCTCGACGATGTCGGCGAGCGGCGCGGACGCCGTCATTCTGGGGTGCACGGAGCTGCCATTACTGCTGTCAGAAGAACCATCGAGTCTTCCGCTGTTGGATTCGACGCATCTCTTGGCAACTGCGGCGTTAACCACGTCAAATCTCGTCCCAATCTCATAAGAAGGTGAAGGCATGAACCTCATGATGTGGATCCTCTGGTTCGGGTACGTTCTGGTCACTGCTCCCTCTGTTGCTGCGGCGGGGGACACGATCCGAGTGGGCCATTTCCCCAATGTCACGCATGTTCAAAGTCTGGTCGCACACCATCTGTCCCGCACGGGGCACGGCTGGTTCGAGCAACGGCTGGGTCCTGACGTCAAGATCGAGTGGTACATCTACAACGCCGGTCCGAGCGCCATGGAAGCCATTCTCGCGGATTCCATCGACCTGACGTATGTGGGGCCAAGCCCCGCCTTGAATGCCTATACAAAATCCAATGGCGAGGAGATTAGAATAGTCTCCGCCGCCGCCGCGGGAGGGGCCGCCCTAGTCGTACAGCCTGACTCAGGCCTAAAGGAGCCCGCTCACTTTCGGGGCAAGACGATTGCGACTCCCCAACTGGGCAATACGCAGGACATTGCCTGCCGGGCTTGGCTCAGCAACGGTGGACTGAAGATTACGCAGACCGGAGGCGATGCCTTCATTATTCCGACACCGAACCCGGATCAGCTTACCTTGTTCAAAAACAAGAAGCTTGATGCCGTGTGGACGGTCGAACCCTGGGTGTCGCGGTTGGAGCGCGATGCTGGTGGAAAAGTCCTTGTCGAACAGTCGAAGGACAGCATCACGGTACTGGTCTCGGGCGTCAAGTTTCTCAAGAAAAAGCGGGACCTGGCGGCAAAGTTCGTCCGCGCCCATCGTGAGTTGACGGAATGGATCCTTTCGCATCCGGACGAGGCCAAACAGATGGTCCGACAGGAACTGGCCGCTGAAACGAAGGCCGACGTGTCGGCTGATCTGATTGCTCAAGCATGGAAACGCATCGTGCTCACCAATGACCCCTCCATAGAGGAGTACCGGCATTTCGTCGCGGATGCGCAACGAGCCGGTTTCATCCGGTCCGCTCCCGACCTTTCCCGCCTGATCGAAAGGGTCAATTGACTATGCTGACGACCGAGCATCCGCCGACATCATCCCAGGCCACCAAGCTGGTCCTTGAGCATGTGACGAAATGGTTCCAAACGAGCTCGTTGCACGTGCACGCCCTCGACGACGTGACGCTCCGCATTGCAGAGGGAGAGTTCGTCTGCTTGGTTGGGCCGAGCGGCTGCGGCAAATCCACGTTACTGAATATTATTGCCGGGCTTGACCATGCTGATCGTGGCACCGTCCAGGCAGACGGCAAGCCGATCGACGCGCCCGGGCCCCACCGGCTGATGATGTTTCAGGAGTCGGCGCTGTTTCCGTGGCTCACGGTTCTCGGGAATGTGCTCTTCGGCCTGAAACTCAGCAATGGTTTGAGCGCCCCAGAACGCCGGGAGAAAGCGGAGTATTTTCTGGAACTGGTGGGGCTTAAACGGTTCATGCACTCGAATGTCCATGAGCTGTCGGGAGGAATGAAACAACGCGTCGCGCTTGCGCGGGCTCTGGCGCCCAATCCGAGCGTCCTGTTGATGGACGAACCGTTCGGGGCCTTGGACGCATTGACACGTGAGCAATTGTACGGCGACATCCAACGGATCTGGAGCCAACATCGGAAAACCATCGTGTTCGTCACCCACAACGTGCGCGAAGCCGTCTGTCTCGGAGACCGCGTCATTCTCTTTTCACCCCACCCCGGACGTATCCGCGAAGAATTCAGCATCCCGCTCCCCAGGCCGCGTGACATCAACAGTGTGGATCTTGCCCGTTATGCCACGGAGATCACGCGCGTCTTGAAAGGGTACGTTCAGCCGGAGGTGGCTGGTTGATCACACGATGGTTGGCGGCATCCCTCTTCTTTGTGGGCCTGGTCGTGGCCTGGCATGTCGTCGTCAAGGCGCAAATCTGGTCGCCTCTGTTGCTCCCTTCGCCTGCGAGCGTCCTCGAGTATCTGCGAACTGCCGCGCAGGACGGTACGCTCTGGGAAGCCACCGTTGTCACGGTACGGCGGCTGCTCATCGGCTATGGATTAGGTATTCTCGTGGGTCTTCCACTTGGGCTGCTGACCGCCTCTTTCCGCTGGTGCCATGACACGATCGGCATTCTCGCGTTGGGACTCCAGACACTTCCCAGTGTCTGTTGGGTGCCGTTGGCCCTGCTGTGGTTCGGACAGACGGAGGCCGCTATGCTATTTGTGGTGGTCATGGGCACGGTCTGGTCCTTGATCATCGCCACGGACAACGGCGTGCGGACTATTCCACCCATCTACAGCCGCGCCGCCCGCACCATGGGTTCCACCGGACTGCACACCTGGACGCATGTGGTCATTCCGGCGGCACTACCCTTCCTTCTGAGCGGCATGAAACAAGGCTGGGCCTTTGCCTGGCGCTCGCTCATGGCGGCCGAAATCTACGTCACGATCCTTAGCGGCTTCGGACTTGGCCAACTTCTCCACTATGGCCGGGAACTCCATGCCATGGACCAAGTCATCGGCGTCATCCTCATCATCATTTTCATCGGTCTCGCGGTCGACAAATCACTCTTCGCCCCGACTGAACGCTTCATGCACCGGCGCTGGGGGACGGAGCGGAGCTGAACGGTCTACCTTCTCATCTGGCACACACATGGTTCCTGTGGTACCGTAGCGCCATGAACCGCTCTCCCGCGGGGTGGTTTCGCCACCTGTCGATCGGCCAGAAACTTCTCATTTCGTTTGGACTCATCCTCAGCCTCCTCGCATTAAGTCTGACGGCGTTGCTCTTTTATCTCGCAAGGATCAACAGCTATGTCGACCGACACAAACGCATTACTGTTCCGGCCATCGTCACGGCGGCCAACATGCGGCGCGAGGCGTACGATATCAAGCTGGCGTTGCACACATCGGATCAACGCACTACTTCGGAACCAAGGGACCTGAGCGCCCGCCTCAAGCGCCATCTGTCCGAGCTTAGCCGGACGCTCACTCTCTATAAAGGGACGCATGCCGCCAGAACTCATCCGGTCCTCTACAGCATGCTGGCCGACCATCATCGGCTCGACCTGGCCGAGCAAGAGGATCGCGCCATTGAGGACATTGGTGCGGCCCTGCGCAGTATGGCGATGCATCTGGACCGGATAGAGACGGCGGAAGGCGATCGCCTGATGACGCGCGTTACCCAAGGCCTCGATCAACTTATGGATGCGCACACACAGATCGACATCGAGATGAAGCACGAGGGCGACCTGCTCGTCGGCCGGGCTCGGCTGACCGCCTTATCGCTCGCCCTGTTGTTGGGGTTGGTCATCGCGGTCACTTATGCGCTCGCTGCCAAACACATCGCTCGCCCCCTGAGAGCGTTGGCCTCCACCGCTGACCGCGTGGCCCATCACGATCTGTCAGCGCAGTTCCCCTCTTGGCCCAGCCGCGATGAGGTCGGCACGCTTGCAGGCTCGCTCACGACGATGCTCGTGAGCTTGCGCGAGCACAGTACCTCGCTGTTGCGCAAAACAAAGGAACTGGAAGCCTTTACCTACTCGATCGCCCACGATCTCAAAGGACCGCTGCGTGAAATCGAGGGATTTTCCTCCTTGCTCGAGAAACAATTCTCAGAAACCGACGATCAAGAAGTGAAACATCACATCGGCGTCATCCGGCAGTCCGCATTGCGCCTCACACACATGATCGACGCGCTTCTGAAATACTCGCGGCTGGAGCAGCAAGCCCTGCCACGACAACGGTTCAACGTGCGAGAAATGATTACCAGCCTTCTCAACGACCGGATGAGTTCGACGAAGCAGGCGGCACCGGCCATTCACATTGAGTTAACGTTCGACGATCTGTACGGCGAGCCGGTCAGCATCCGACAGGCCCTCGCCAACCTGCTCGACAACGCCGTCAAGTTTTCCCGGAACCGGCCAAAGCCAGAAATCCGGATCGAAGGAACGCGGAACAACGGGGAGTGCATCTTGCGGATCACCGATAACGGCATCGGATTCGACGTGGCTCAGACGGACAAGATCTTCGGGCTGTTCGAACGATTGCACGGTCCGCACGAATATGAAGGCACCGGCGTCGGCTTGGCGATCGTGAGACTCGTGATGGACAAGCACGGAGGCCGAGTCATGGTCGACTCGGTGCCGGAGCGCGGCAGTACCTTTTCACTCTTCTTCCCGCAAGGAGCCTCGTGATGCGGGTCCTGATCATCGACGACGAACAATATGTGCGACTCGTGCTCGAGCACACCCTGCGGGAGGAAGGCTGCGATGTCGTAGTCGCCTCAGACGGCAACGCCGGTATTGTGGCGCTTCAAAGCGAGACGTTCGACTGCGTCATTACGGACCTGCGTATGCCGGGCATTGACGGGTTGAACGTCCTCGCATGGGTGAGGGATCACCAGCCTGAAGTCGAGGTGGTGATGCTGACCGGGCATGGCGACGTGAAGGATGCGGTCGAGGCGATGAAACAAGGCGCCTGGGACTTCCTGATCAAGGATACGCCATTTGACGGAACGTCCGTGAAAGCGGCTCTGGCAAAACTCCGGACGGTTCGCGCCTTGCGACAGGAGAACCTTGCCGCACGCCGAGGCGGCTACACCCGCGATGTCATCATCGAGGGATCGAGTTCGATCTGGAAGACCCTCAAAACACAAATTGCGAAAGCCGCATCCTCGAAAGCCCCTGTGCTCCTCCAGGGAGAAACCGGCTCGGGCAAGGAAGTCGTGGCGCGTCTCGTTCACGAATTGAGCGGCAGGGCCCGCGGACCGTTTCTCGCCATCAACTGCGGCGCCATGAACCGCGAACTGCTGGAAAGCGAGTTGTTCGGTCATGACAAAGGCGCATTCACCGGAGCCGTTGGAGCAAAGACCGGGCTCGTCACGGCTGCGGGCGGAGGCACGCTCTTTCTCGATGAGTTGGCCGAAATGCCCGCCCCCATGCAGGTCAGTCTGCTCCGGTTCCTGGATCAGGGGGAGTATCGACCGGTTGGGAGTACGCGCACGTTTCACGCGGACGTTCGCATCGTCGGAGCCACCAATCAGGATCTTCAGACACTCGTCGCCCAAGGCCGCTTTCGCGAGGACTTGTTCTACCGCATCAACGCCGTGACGCTTCCCGTCCCAGCGCTCAGAGAGCGCAAAGAAGACGTGCCTGGGCTGGCGGAGCATTTTCTCCAGAATCTTCGCGCCGCGGGAACTGTGACACGAACGCTGTCTCCCGAGGCAAAAGCCGCCCTCTGCGACTACTCTTGGCCCGGCAACATCCGGGAGCTTCGCAATGTCATCGAACGGTTGATGTTGACGGGAGCCGGAACGGCCGCCATCTCAGGCGAGGAAGTCAGAGCGGTGCTGCCGGCGCCGGTTTTCGAGTCCGAGACCGGTCAGCTTTCCAAGCGCTCCCTCGAAGACATCGAGCGCTGGCATATCGAACGCGTTCTCGAGGTGCATAACGGGAACAAGAGTCAGGCCGCCAAAACGCTCGAGATCGACTACAAAACACTCTTGAGCAAGCTCAAGAAGTACGGCCTCACGAGCGAGAGATCGCATGATCAATGATAAGCATCAGATGACAAGCATCAGATAAAGGCAGTTCACCTTGGCCCAGGAGGAGAGACATGATCCGCGTGTGTGCATTCAGCCTGTTGATGGCGTGCTCGCTCCTTGTCCCTGCAGTTGCATCGGCTGGAGACAGGCCCTCCCACAAAAAATCCACCGTCAAGGACGTCAAGGCGATGTCCGAAAAAGATCAGACGGCGTTGGCGCTCAGCGCGGCCCCGGCCCGCATCTCGAAGGATGCCGGTGTCATGATCTATGGCGCTGACGGCAAACTGACGGAAGCGAAAAAGGGGACGAATGGTTTTACCTGTATTCCCACGGTCATGAACCTGCCGGTCCCCGATCCCATTTGTATGGACGCCGCCAGCAACCAATGGATGACCGACGTAATGAACAATGCTCCCAAACCGTCCAATACGGTGCCTGGCATTGCCTATATGGCGCGGGGGGGATCCCACTTTGAAAAGAACGGCAAAGTTGTCATGGCGGGCGAAGGTGCGAAAGTGGTCAAGGAACCGCCGCACTGGATGGTCATGTGGCCGTTCGATCCCAACGCCTCTCAACTGCCGACCGTTCCCAATCCGTCAGGCGTCTACATCATGTTCGAGGGCAGTCCGTATGCGCATTTGATGATTTATCAGGATCCGAACAAGATGAAGTAATCGCCTTCTTCCTGGGGGTTTGACCAGTGTCAGTCCCCGCTCCGGACAGCCTAGGCTGTTTGGATGAACGTTCGCGACAAGGAAGTACAAGCGGAAACCATCGCTCGTGTGCTCGACAATGCGATGGCCCTCCCTGGATTGCGTCCCAAAGTAGGCCTCGACCCGGTGGTCGGCCTGTTTCCGATCGTAGGCGATACGATGGCGACGATCGGCGGCGCCGCAATCCTGGTCATGGCGCGGCAGCTGCAGGTCCCCTGGGAGGTGCAGTTGCGCATGGCCTACAATCTTTTCAAGAACGGCCTGATCGGCGCCATTCCACTCATCGGTGATTTTTATTCATTCGTGTTCAAAAGCCATCAACTCAATGCCGCCTT
>DASTFK010000143.1:0-2073 GCA_035719945.1 Nitrospira sp. | reverse complement strand
ACCCAGGCTTTATGAATAGGCTTGTTTCTCCTCGATAGGCTTGCAGGGTGTCCGGTCCAGAAGCCGCTGATTCGAGCGCCCTCACGACCGTCGTTCCCACGGCCACAACTCTTCCTTTTCGCCGCTTGGTTTCTTCGATCGCCCGAACGGTCTCCGCCCCGACTTCCACGTACTCCGGTTCCATTCGGTGTTCCTCGATGCGATCTACCGTGACGGGTTTAAACGTTCCGACCCCGACATGCAGCGTGACCTTGGCCACTTCGACGCATCGCGTGGCCAACTGGGTCAGCAACGCCGGAGTAAAATGAAGGCCCGCCGTGGGAGCGGCAATCGCGCCTTCCTCTTTGGCAAAAACGGTCTGATACCATTCGCGATCCTGGTCAGTCGGCGGCCGCTTGATATACGGAGGCAAGGGCATGCAGCCATGCGCTTGAAACCACTCCGTCACCGGGAGGGGTCCTTCGATGCGGACCACCGTTCGGCCGCCTTCCCGGCTGAGGACGGTCAACCAGGCATCAGGGGCCACCTCGATGACCTGTCCCGCACGCCAGGTGCCCTTCATCAAGACCTCCCAGTCTCGATCGGTCACCGCTTTCACGAACAACACGTCCACAGATCGTCCTGAAGCTTTCCGTCCATTGACACGCGCCGGCCGGACGCGGGTGTCGTTCACCACCAGCAGATCGCGCGGCGTCAGTAGGTCTGGCACATCGGCGATCCGGCGATGGGTGATGGAACGATCACGCGGGGTGAGTACAAGCAGTCTCGCCTGCTCCCGTGGAAGCACCGGTTCCGTCGCGATGAGCGACGCATCGAAGGGGAAATTGAATTGGGACAACTGCATCTCGTTCAGAGAGGGCCAGGCGGCGGTTGCTTCGAGGACGCCATGGGGACGCGGCTTACGAACTCGGCGGGATAGGCTGCTTGGTGAGCGACATATCCTGTAACTCCGTCCCCGGATAGTAGTAAGACAAAATCGTCGAGAAAGGATACCCCAATTCGGCCAGTTCCTTCGCGCCCCATTGGCACATGCCGACGGCATGACCGGCGCCGTAGCCTGAAAGCACGATGTCCTGTCCGATGGAATCGATAGTGAACTGTGTGCTGGGCACGATCGAATAGCCCACCGCTTTGCGGAGATCTTCGCCGCGCAAAATGAGTTCTCCCTCCGAATGGACGACCCGAAGCTTGGCAACGCGGCCGCCCCGGCTGAACGACAGCGGTTCCATCGAGGCGATGGCCCCTACCGCAAACCCCTGTTGGCGCAGGCTCTGCTCGAGCTTGTCCAGCCGAAACGAAGCCGTCCAATGGTAATACGGTGAGTCCAGATCAAACGGACACTCGACGCCTTTGAGATAGGGATAGTCTTTAGCCCAGACATTCATCGCGTCTTCAGTAAGTCCCGCCGCTGTCGAGGAGAACGCGGCATAGATCGGAGCATTCTGATAGGTAAGAACGAGCCCCCGAGTTTCGTCGACTGCTCGCGAGACCGCTGCATCGACGCCGTTCTTGCCTTTATAGACCTGGTCCTGCACCGTGGCCACTACGTCATAGTCGCGCGCTGCGCTCAGCATTTGCTGGTACAACGCATAGGTGCGTGCCGCCACGGCTTGCGCCTTGAGCATTTCCGGATGCCAGGATGAATTGACTTCGCCAGGAACGACACCTTTGACGTATTCTTCCAAATCGGCCTGATTGATGACGAGGAAGCCCTTGCCCTTCCGCACGATATGAACCAACCCGCTGACGGGAACGATGAAACGTTGATCGGGCACGGCGCCGGGCGCCTTCTCATTCGGCTTGACCAGGATCAAGGTCAGCCCTTGTTCGCCAGCCCGCATGGTCAACCGTTCATGGGCCATGCGGATACCATTGACCAGAAATCCTTTCCCATGCGCAGTGATATGTGCGCTCGAGCGGATCGCGCGCCCATGGCGGCTCGAATCGGTCAGCCACACGGCGCCCTCTGCTTGCACATCCAGCTTGTGCACATCGGCCGACAGAAGGACGCGGATCGATTGCGCCCCCTCCACCCTCGACGCTCCGGCCGCAATCAGTAGCCACGCGGTCACG
>DASTFK010000142.1:0-5581 GCA_035719945.1 Nitrospira sp. | reverse complement strand
ATCCGTGTCACGGTGACGTCGGAACATGCCGCGGCACACATCGACCAGGCTCTCGTCGCCTTCGAGCGAGCCGGGCAGATGACCGGCGTGCTCTAATCACCCACGCCGAATACGGAGATTTGATTGCTTTCTCGGATCCTTGTGGCATCATCACGTCGATATTAGCCGTCGCCCCGGATGACCTTGCCAGGGCCTTTCTACTAAGGAGCTGTCTTCATGGATATTTCTAAGCTGTTGACGTTTTCGGCAAAGGAGGGCGCGTCGGATTGCCACATCAGCGCCGGCGAGCCGCCCATGATCCGCCTCCATGGAGACCTCAAGAAACTGGACCACCCGCCGTTGACCGCAGAAGAAACCCATGCGCTCGTCTACGACATGATGAGCGATGCGCAACGAAAGAACTTCGAGGAGAAGCGCGAGTGCGACTTTTCATTCGAATTGGGCGACATCGCGCGGTTCCGCGTCAACGTCTTTGTCCAGAATCGTGGACTCGGCGCCGTGTTCCGGAACATCCCGACCGAGATCATTCCGATGGAAAAGCTCGGGCTCCCGCCAGTCGTCCGCCAGCTCTGCGACAAGGAGAAGGGCCTGATCCTCGTGACCGGTCCGACCGGCTCCGGCAAGTCCACAACGCTCGCCTCGATGGTGGATTACCTCAACAACACCTTCGAAGGCCACATCATCACCATCGAAGACCCGATCGAGTTCGTTCATAAAACAAAGAAATGTCTCGTGAACCAGCGTGAGCTCGGCGTTCACACGCTGTCCTTCGCCAATGCGCTGAAGTCCGCGCTCCGCGAGGATCCCGATATCATCCTCGTGGGCGAAATGCGCGACCTCGAAACGATTCAGCTCGCCCTGACGGCTGCAGAGACCGGGCACCTAGTTTTCGGCACCCTGCACACCTCCAGCGCGCCGAAAACCATCGACCGCATCATCGACGCCTTTCCTCCTGCCCAGCAGTCTCAAATCCGCACACAGCTGTCGGAGGCATTGGAAGCGGTCATCACGCAAACGCTGCTCAAGAAGAAAGCCGGAGGCCGAGTCGCCGCGCTGGAAGTCATGGTCGCCACCACCGCCGTCCGCAATTTGATCCGCGAAGGGAAGCTCCACCAGATTCCGGGCATCATGCAGGCCAGCCAGAAAGACGGCATGCAGACGATGGACATGGCTCTGGTCGAGTTGGCCACAAGGGGTCTCGTGACGAAGAGCGAAGCGCAGTCGCGCAGCATGACGCCGAACTTGTTCGGCGCCTCGGCGTTCAGCGGAGCGGCGTAACCGAAGAGACGATCCTAGACGGGAGCCAGGATGGATATTCGCACACTGCTCAAAGTCATGGTCGACCAGGAAGCCTCGGACATGTATTTGACGGTGGATTCTCCACCGACCTACCGCATCCATGGGTCGACGCAGCCTGCCAACACGCCGCCGTTCACCAATGAGCAATTGGAAGCGCTGGCGCTGGCCCTCATGCGGGGCCAGCAGCGCGGCGAATTCGAAGAAAAGATGGAGATGAACCTCGCGCTGTACTACAAGGAGCTCGGACGGTTCCGCGTCAATATTTTCCGGCAGCGAGGCAACGTCGGTCTCGTCTTCCGTCACATCAAGGCGGAAATTCAAACGGTCGAGGATCTGCGGCTCCCTCAGATCATCAAAGACATCTCCATGACGAAGCGGGGACTCGTGCTGGTCGTCGGCGCCACCGGCTCAGGAAAATCCACGACGCTCGCCGCCATGATCGACCATCGCAATTCGATCCATCAGGGCCACATTGTCACGGTGGAAGATCCGATCGAATTCGTCCATAACCACAAAAAGTCGCTCATCACTCAACGAGAAGTCGGCTTCGACACGCTCTCGTTTCAGAACGCGCTGAAGAACACGCTGCGGCAGGCGCCGGACGTCATCCTCATCGGCGAAATCCGGGATACGGAAACCATGGAGGCGGCAATCACGTTCGCCGAAACCGGGCACCTCTGCATCGGCACCTTGCACTCCAACAACGCCAACCAGGCGATTGAGCGGATCATGAACTTCTTTCCCGTCGAACGGCACGCGCAAATCTATCTCCAACTCTCGCTCAACCTCCGCGCGATCATCTCACAACGGCTCGTGCCTTCCACGGACGGCAAGCGGGTGCCCGCGCTGGAAATCATGATGGACACCCCGCGCGTCAAGGATCTGATCAAGAAGGCCGAGGTCGACACGCTCAAGGAAGCCATGGAACAGGGCATCGAGGAAGGCTGCCAGACCTTCGACTACGTCCTCTTGCAGCTGTACAAGGAAAACAAGATTTCGCTGGAGCAGGCGCTCATCAATGCGGACAGCGCCAACAACCTGCGCTTGAAAATCAAGCTCGAGGGCCTCAAAGGCGACGACGCAATTAATGCGCTCCTGGATAAAGGCCCCCACGCCACGGGCGAGTCGCCCTTCAAAATTCAAGGCGGCGCAGCGGGCAACGTCCGGCCGATCCGCAAACCATAACTCCTTCGCCGCCGGACGCTTGTCAGGCGGCGCTACTTCCCCTGAGCCCTGTCTTCCGCCGTTTGGGCTTCCAGATACCCGGCAATTTTCTCCAACGCCAGCGCGCTCAATTTTGCGCCGTACCACGTGGGCATCGTCTCGACCGGATACCCGGGTGCCACGAAGACGCCGGGTTCGACCACCGACTCGACGATGTACTCGTGAACGGTCTTCGCCTTGCCCCGATACAGTGGATCACGCAACCGTTGCGGGCCGCTGGTGCCGAGCCACAGCGGAGGGCCGACGCGGCCCTCCGCTCCTGCAATGCCTGGGATGCGATGACAGACGGAACAGCCTGCCCGGGTGAAGATGATCGCGGTGTCCTCCTCGCCGGTGACGAGAGGCACCATCTCAGGCACCACCACCGGAAGCGGAGGAGTCTTTGCAACCGGAGGCTGGCGTGGGGACAGAAACGCCCACAGCAGCCCCAAGACGATTGCCGCAAGAATCAGCGTGTTGATCCGTCGGTCAGACATGAAGAGGATGATCGAAACAGGTGGGCGGGGGCACGATGATGATCATCCGATCACGTGGGGTTGCGGCACCTGCAGCCAGGCGGTTTACTGAGTGGCATTCATCGCACAGCGAAACCCGATGGTACGGTCTTCGTACTCCGGCTCCGCGGAGACCCGGGCGGTGACGCGCAACGACAGCGGGAGATCCGCCCATGAACCCCCTCGAAGAACGCGCTTTTCTCCTTTTGCAGGGCCAGTTGGATTCTTTTTCGGACTGTTCTGATAGTAGTCGCGATCATACCAATCCGCCACCCATTCGGCCGCATTTCCAGCCATGTGATTGAGCCCATAGGGGCTCTTGCCCCCTTCTTTCAACCCATGGCGCACGCTCATGCCTTCGAGACCGCTCGTTACCGCGGCTAAGGTGATGGCTTCGCTGACCCAAAGGCCTCGATTGTAATTCGCGATGTCGACGAAGGGCTGCATCGAGCCCCACGGGTAGCGCCTGGCGTCCGTCCCCCGCGCGGCCTTTTCCCACTCGGCTTCGGTGGGGAGCCGCTTCCCGGCCCATTTACAGTAGGCCTCGGCGTCCGTCCACTTCATCCCGATTGCCGGCCGGTCACCGACCGTCGTTGCCGCTTCATCATCCCAGGTCGGAGGTGAGTCGTGCTTCCCTGAATCGAGGAATTTCCGGTACAGGGCCAACGTCACTTCGTATTGATCGATGTAGTACGCATCCAATTCGACGGGATGTTCAGGACGTTCGTTCGGGAGCCCGTCGTTGCTGCCCATGGTAAACGGACCGGCAGGGATCAGGATCATCGGGGCACCGTCCTTGCCTTTGACCGTCTCAACTGACGTCGCTTGCCCGTCTTTGCCGGGAGGCGGCGGGCCGGCGGCGAGTGTCAGTATGCCTACGGCCACGAGAGCCAGCGACCAAGGGATCATCCCCGCGGTTCCCATAATTCCTCCGTTTCCTGGAATTTGCGCGTCCACAGCGTAAGTAAGTCTACCCAGCTTACGGAACAAACTCAATGGAACGGCGTGGCGGCTGCCCCCTCTTTGCGTAAGAGACGGATCCCCCTTTCTAGAAATGTCTCCCGGGGAAAATGCGATAGCTTTAGGGTGAAGACCGCAGAAGGAAGGGGAAAGCGCTGCTATGTGCTCAGCAACCAGACATCGAACATCCCGAAGAGTGAATTGAAAGAACGCGGGAAACGGCTTGCCCACCTTCAGTGGTAAACCCGCCGCGAGTGCTTTTCAGGGTCTGCTCACTATCTGACTAATGAATGGCAGCAGACCGCCGATTGATCGATTCAATGATCTCGTCACGGAGTTGCTCAACAGCGGCTTCCTTTGAAATGACGCTCGTCGCGCCGGCGGCGGTCATCGCCTGACGCGTATCGTCATTGGCGTAGACCGACAACCCGACGACGACGACATGGGGGTACACTCGTTTGATCAACATCGTCGCTTTGATGCCGTCGAGCCGCGGCATATTGATATCCATCACCACCACGGAGGGTTTCAAAACCTGGACCGCCTCGAGCGCTTCTTCTCCATTACACGCTTCTCCGACCACTTCAAAGTTCGGATAGGTTGCCAGAATCTCCCGGAGCGTCTGCCGGACGTTTTCGACGTCGTCCACGAGCAGCACTCGAATGACGTCCGGTCGGCCGGGCGTGCGATTTATACGACGCGATACCTGAGACATTACACACTCCCTTCCCCCTGGTCACGATGCCTCAACGGCCTGGCACAACAACTCCCAGCGTGCCTGGCCGCTCCAGTCCGTTGAATATATGAATATAGGACTATGGCTTTCTGATGGCAAATCGCAGGACCATCCGTAGTCTCATGGAAATCCAGACATCCGCCACCTAGGTGGATGCCTAGGAACACCTATACGGTTGTTCTTGGCTCACCGGGTTTCGATACTTTTCGCGCGGAACGGTGGCGATGGCCTTGGCAATGGTCTGATCCAGAACGTCGCCGGAAGTTCCGCCCTTCTGCATGGCCTTGCACGCCCCATTCTTCAGCGCGAGCGCCAGAAATGCGGTGTGATCGAGCTTCGTTAGCACGACAGACGGGAATCTCTGGGCGCTCTGCAAGGCGATCCCGGTCGTGGGAGTCGATCAAGAAAACATGGATACCAGTGCTCATCGACTCCCTATTCAACACCGAGTCAGCAGACCCTATATCCCTGGCCCTAGTTCATGAACTAGGGACTACCCTAGGCGTTTGTGTGGTCAAGTCTGGCCATTCCGCCCCTCAGGCAATGTACTTGCTGCTCATCTCAATCAGGGACCTTAGACACAGACGCCTATGCATCTCTACTACAAAGGACACACCATCGAATTGATCCCCAGCGCCGAAGGCCTGATGTGGGCCTGTCAGTACGTCATCATGAAATTCAACGAGACAGAAATCGCTGGTTTTCCAGACGGCAATACCTACGATACACGAGAGGACGCGGAGGCTGCGGCGCTCACGAAAGCCAAATCCTTGATCGATGAATCGGCCCTAAGCAAGAATCCGTTAAAAAGCGGCCTCTCATAGTTCGCAGACAGCCGAGAAGGCGAGAACGCTTGTCCCGATTCGGT
>DASTFK010000141.1:0-3997 GCA_035719945.1 Nitrospira sp. | reverse complement strand
TCCGGGTCGCGTGTTCTATCTCTCGCTCGAGCGCGGACGCGTCGTCAGCGTCAGGGCGCGCGCTCGACGCGTGCCACCTGAAACTGCCGGTGGGAGCTACGCTCTCAGAGCAACGCGGTCGGGAATTGGCCACCCGCGCTGACGGCATAGCGTCTTGACCAGACCAGCCGTCGCTCCTTGAACAAGCTGCCTTGGTGCTGGAATCCCACTTTTTCGATCACGTGTCGAGATGGGCCGTTTGAGCCGAAGACCGTGACATAGGCTTGGCGTGCGCGTGCAACCTCCCGTGCGTCATGCAAGAGCCGGCAGAGGGCCTTAAAGTACAGTCCGCGGCCTCTCGCGAGAGGGTGGGTGAAGTGATCAAACAGGACAGCCGTGTCGGGAGGAGGAAAATAGACTTGGTCCACCCAACCATCTTCACCGCGCGTCTGGCGTTCGATGAGCCACCCGTAGTGCAGGAGCCGGCCGCCTTCGACGTAGGTATATAGGTGAAAGCCCTGGGCCCTTCGCTCAACTGCCATTGTCCGATAGGCGCCGGGCAGGTGTTGTTCCTTGGACGAACGTTCGTAGTATTGGAGGTCGTCCAGGCAGTTTCGTCGAAAGATCGTGGGGAACGGCAGCGGCGGCCTGTGGTCGAGCTGGTACCGGTAGACGCGTAATTCCCGGCAATACCACAGCCGGTTCTTGCTTGCCTGCAGCAGCCGGGGAAGCAGGGGACGTCTGAGCACCGACCACCAAGCGGAGGTGTCCGGAGAGGTGGCTGAAGGGGTCATGCCCGCTGGATGGATCATCCTACGCCGCTAGGCAGCACGTCCTGGAGTGCGCGCCGGTTTTCCGCCAGCACCATCCGTGGCCGCTTTGTGGGGATCCGTGACTTTCGCGTCGGGAGTCGGAACAATGCGGTCACCAACGCGATTGGCATACACCTGAGTGAACTCGGCGCCATAGAGTAGGATCTGCGCCGAATAGTAGACCCACAGCAACACCAGAACCAAGGATCCCGCGGCGCCATAGGCGGAGGCCACGTTGCTTTTGCCCAAATAGACACCCAAGGCAAATTTTCCGATGGTGAACAGCGCCGATGTGAGCGCCGCACCGATCCAAACATCCCGCCAAGCGACCTTGGCATCGGGGAGGACTTTGAAGATCAGTGCGAAAAGACCAGTTATGATGACGAATGACACGGCGAAGTTCATGACCTGCAGCACGATTTCCGGGAGAGGCAGCAATCCGTTGAACCATTTCCCTAATGCCGATAGTGCGCTGCTGAGAATCAATGACACCAGGAGTAAAAAGCCGGTTCCCAGTACGGCGACAAACGAAAGGAAACGGTCTTTAATAAAGCCCCACACACCCCGGTCCTCTCTTGGCTCGACGCCCCAAACCGTATTGAGTGCGTCCTGGAGCTGTCCGAAAACCCCGGAAGCGCCAATGAGCAGCGTAGCGACCGCGACGGCGGTGGCAAAGAGTCCGGTCGACGGCTGATCGGCTCGTTGGATCATATCCTTGATGGCCGCCGCGGTTTGCTCTCCCACAAGCTCGGCGATTTGCGAGAGGATCGCCGATTGGGCCGCTGCTTCCCCAAACACAAGACCAATCACCGCAATGACGACGACAAGAAAGGGCACCAGCGAGAAGACGGTGTAATAGGCGAGGGCTGCCCCAAGCCGGGGCGCGCGATCGCGGCTCCAATCGGATGCGGCGTCCTTCATCAGGCGCCACATCATGTGCGGCTTCAATGCGTCAGACCATCCGGGCATCTCGAACTCCTGTGATAGACCTCTAACAGAAATAGCAAGAAACGCGAACTGCAAGACACGCGCCGCTATACAACATGGCCGTTTTCTTTAATCCATGCTATTCCATGCCGCTTGTCCTCGAGACAGAATGTCCACGTGGCAGCTTCGCGCCGCAGCCATAACCCTGTTCTCAATCCTCTCTCTGAGCAAGCGGCACCTATAGTTGTACCAGGTTCCTCAGCCGATCGAACCGCGCATGCCTCGATCGGTCCAATCGCGCCGTCCCTTCATCTGCCTGGATTCACGAGAGACGTCGAGACCATTCGAGGAGCATCAACCCCCCTTAGCGTGGAAGTGCTTTCCTATCGCATCCCTTTAGGCGATGAAAGCATCCGTGTGGGAATACTTCACAACCAAGTGGCCACGTTCCTCCGGACCGACCGTCCTGTACCATGCTGCCTTCTTTTGCCTACGTTGAGTCGGTAATGCTGCCCCAAGCCGGGGAGGCGCGTTCAAGAACTACTGGAAAAATCAAGAGGTAGCCCACCACATCGTCTCAACGGCCAAGGGCATTCCTTTTGCGTGAACTGGGGACATGAATCCTTTAGGTACTGCTCTGGGGGTGCTGATCCTGTCGGTGACTTTCCTACAGCAGGGTTGTCTCGCCGGTGCGTTGGTCGCCGCCGTCGGTGCAGACTCCATGAGAGCGAGCGATGTCAAGTTTCAGGCCTTCGAAGAATCATGGGTCACGCAGGAACAGGCGACGGCCATCGCTGCAAATCCAGCATTGACGAGTATCGCGCTGATGCCCGTCGACGGTGATGAGGCGATGGGGGCAAGGTTGACCATGCTCCTCAGAAGGGAAACCGCCTTGCGAGTCGTGACGCCCACTGGCCGACAGCATCCGTTGAGGGTTGCCGCACCAGATCGGGAGCGGGCACTGTGGGCGCGCGAACTATCACGTGATCTTGCCGTGGATGCGGTTCTGTATGGATATGTCGTCGGCGCTACGTCGTTACGGTCAAGCGAGTGGGGTTGGAAAAGCGATGAACGGCGGCGTCTGTTTCTCTACATGATCGACAGTGATGGGCATCTGTTGTGGAAGGATGAACTCCCCTTTCTCATCGTGACAGGTACAAAGCCGGCGCTCGAAGACTCGGTCCAACGGTCATTCACACGCCACTTCATGGACCATGTTCGCGAACTCCGCCTCGACGACGCTGGCTATCTTCCCTCGAAATCGTTCTAGCCTCTCCTTGCGGCCACCGCCGCGCTCCGGTAGAGTCCCCGTTCCATTCATCGAGGAAGACGATGTCGTGGCTCGACACGGCGGGACTCAGCCGCTTGCAGGTCGAATTCCGCCAATCGATGCGCAGTCTCTTGCTTGGACTCTGCCGAGACATCGCGCGTCACTATGGGAATCTGGCGGATCAACTCGACCTTCCGGTGGACTATTTTCGGTTTCTCGCGCAGAGCTTGGATCGCACGGTCTATTCGAATTGGAAGGTGGTCGGGTGGATCGAAGCACTGAACGACCTGGTCTATTTTCTCGACCTTCTGACGCAGATCCGGCACGAACGCGATCAGCGAGGCTTTGCCGAGCAGCTCTTTGCCGAATGTGAGGAAAACTTCTTCGAAAACAGCTACCTTGACGAATTATTTCCCCGCGGGCGGGCGCAGTCCCGTGGACTGGCGGGACGGCTGCAATGGCTGTGCAAGCGACTGTCCGTCGAGATCACTCAGGAATCGCTCTTCTTCGATCCGCGACGGGCGCTCGAATGGGTAAATCGGCAGGGTCGGCGTTCCTGGGCCGTGTCCGGCCGCCTCGAGTCCTCGTATGAACGGGCCGAACAGTCGTATACCGTTCCGGTCGGCATCGACGGGAGCGCGCTGATTGCACCCGCTTCCGTCAGAAGGGCCATCGGACGACGGTCGCGGCGTGTGACCTTTGTGCTGCGGAATAATGAGATCGCCCTACACGCTGGCCGGTCATTTCCTCTCTGCGCGTTGAGAGGAGCTTCCATGCACTGGCATTGGCCGCGCCGGGAAGCGACTGACGCCGTCGCAGTCCCGTCGGGATCCCTGACCGTCGGCCCTACGCTCTGCTATGGGAAGGCCCATCAGCCGAAGGCGCTTGCAGCCACCGAGACCAAGCAGATCGCCCGTCTCGGTCGGGCATGTCAGACGATCGAACTGGCCTGGCCGGAAGGCCACGCATTGCTGAGGCTCCTCACGTCACGTGTCATACCGCTCAAGGC
>DASTFK010000140.1:0-2721 GCA_035719945.1 Nitrospira sp. | reverse complement strand
CGACTGACGGGTCGCGCATCGGGCACTTGCTTCCCCTCGAAGCAAAACGACAGAGAACGAAACAATCAGACTCCATATTCCATACCCTTGAATACAACGCTCGGAACCAGCCATCTCATCCCACCACACGGTGGGGAACTCATTAACCTGATCCTCGATCGCGAACAGGCCGCCGATACCAAAGCCGCCTCGCGCGATTTCCCGTCCTGGGACCTGACGCCGCGCCAAATCTGCGATCTCGAGATGCTGCTCAACGGCGGCTTCTCACCGCTCACCGGCTTCATGAACAAGGCCGATTACGAGAGCGTCTGCAGCAATATGCGATTGAGCAGCGGCGTTCTTTGGCCGATGCCGATCACCCTCGATGTTACGGAGGCCTTCGCCAAGACCCTCCAGCCCGGTAGCACCAAGGTCGCGTTGCGCGACGCCGAGGGCGTCATGATCGCCATTCTGCACGTGGAAGACATCTGGCAACCCGATCGTCAGGCCGAAGGGAAAGCCGTCTTCTAGACCGCAAGCACGGCCCATCCCGGCGTCGCCTATCTAATGAACCGAAGCAATCCGTGGTACGTCGGTGGCCGGCTCGAGGGGCTCCAGCTCCCGAGCCACTACGACTTCAAGGCCCTGCGCCAGACACCCGCCGAGCTTCGTGCCAACCTTGCAAACCAAGGCTGGCGCCGCGTCGTCGCCTTCCAGACCCGTAACCCGATGCACCGCGCCCATGTCGAACTCACCTTCCGCGCCGCGAAGCAGGTCGAAGCCAGCCTCCTCATCCATCCGGTCATCGGTATGACCAAGCCCGGCGATGTCGATTACTTCACCCGCGTTCGGTGTTACCAGCACCTCGTTGAGAAATATCCGGCCGGCACCGCCAAACTCTCCCTCGTCCCCTTCGCCATGCGCATGGGTGGTCCGCGCGAAGCCGTTTGGCACGCGCTCATCCGTAAAAACTACGGCTGCACCCACCTCATCGTCGGCCGCGACCATGCCGGCCCGGGCAAGGATACTGACGGCAAACCGTTCTACGGACCGTACGAAGCCCAGGAGATCTTCGCTAAACACGAAGAAGAGATCGGCGTCACTCAGGTGCCGTTTCAGATGATGGTCTACCTTGAGGACAAAGATAAATATTTCCCGGCTAATGAAGTGCCGAAAGACGCCCGCGTTCTCGACCTTTCCGGCACCGAATTGCGCAATCGCCTCAACGAAGGCCGCGACATCCCGAGCTGGTTCACGTATCCTGAAGTCGCGACGGAACTGCGTCGTAGCTTCCCGCCGCGCCACAAGCAAGGCCTCACCATTTTCTTCAGCGGACTTTCCGGCAGCGGTAAATCCACTATCGCCAACGTGCTCATGACGAAGTTCCTCGAAGTCGGCGGCCGCCCGGTCACAATGCTCGACGGCGACCTCGTCCGGAAGCACCTCTCCTCCGAGCTCGGTTTCTCCAAGGAACACCGCGACATCAACATTCGCCGCATCGGCTATGTCGCCTCCGAGATCACCAAGAACGGCGGCATCGCCATCTGCGCCCCGATCGCGCCTTACGACCTCACCCGTAAAGATGTGCGCGCATTGATCGAGCCGGTCGGCGGCTTCATCCTCGTCCATCTCTCCACTTCCGTGGACGTGTGCGAGAGCCGCGACCGCAAAGGCCTTTATGCCAAGGCGCGCGCCGGCATCTTGAAGGAATTCACCGGCATCAGCGATCCCTACGAGGAGCCGACGGACGCCGAATTACACATCAACACCGCCGAGCTCAGTCCGGAGGAAGCGGCCCAGGAGATCGTCCTTCACTTGGAACGCGAAGGCTTCATCGGCATGAACCGCAATCACGCCTAACGAATAGAGCGGCTCACCAGCAACCGTCGCTTGCGAGCCTGTCTCGCAGGCGGCGTTTCTGCTTTCAAGGAGCGCACCGCACGCCAAGTCGCTGAGCGCGACACTCCCAGCGGTTGTTTCGTCGGAGTCCAACCCTCAATAGGTGAAAGACTGAATCTGGCTCACTCCCGGGTCGGGCCCATCGATAAAGCCAAGCCGCTTGCGGGGGTTAAGCGCGATGTGCGCCGGCACCACATTTCCCGCATTCGAAAAGTTCAGGCCATCGATCGATTCGATCAGGTTACCGGCCACATCATAAACGTGAATGCTGCTCCCGCTCCCCGCTGTGCTTGAGACGGGCTGCGCCACGAGAAAGAGCTTGTTCACCGGATCGAACTGCACATCCGCCCCACTAAAGATCTGGTTGAACGCACCAGGCAACGGTTGGACCGACCCTGATTGAGTAGCGAGGTTATAGAACTCCACGCTGAAATCGATCTCCGTCGTCGTGCACGCCGTCCCTGTCTCCGGGTCGACCGCGATCCCATTCACATCTCCTAGCCCAACCCCGGTAAACTTCACGAAGGCTCCAGTCGTCAGGTCGACGGTGGCGATTTTCCCCGGGATGAAAGGATTGCCTAACGTCGCGTGTCCCAGCACCGCGCGGTTCATCGCGCTGTCGTAGGCCATCGGCGGATCACCTCCGTTGACAAAATCCTGGTCCGCGATGGATACGACCGGACCGAAAGTGTTGGCTCCGACGTCCGACGTAAAGAGAGTCGGGCGAAAGTGACCGCTAAGATCCAGCGCGTATACGGCGACATTGGGCGTTCCCTGCGTGCGACTGACCTGGGTGACAAGGTGATCCGTGCCGACTGGCGGTGTCCATTCGCCCGTAAGTCG
>DASTFK010000139.1:0-6887 GCA_035719945.1 Nitrospira sp. | reverse complement strand
TTCTGTTTCTGAAGACCTCGTCTTGGTTCATCTGAACCAACTGCAATCTTGTAAGAAATGGCATGGGTTATGCTGGATCACGTCAAGCACAAACCTGGGAAATTCCTCGGTTGACACTCCGGTCCAAGAAGCGTAGTGGTGGACTGGTTCGCTGACTCCCTCCCAATCTTTCCGAACCAGGAGGAGGTCGCCGTGACAGACCTGATTCCACCGGACCACGAAGGCCCGCGGAGGCGCGGGCGGACATCCCGTCAATCACGCTAGCTGTCTCCACACAGCACGGCCGTTCCCCAAAGGGAACTTCTTTCCACGAAAGGAGCTGGTGCGTAGAAGCAGGCCGGCGTGATGAACACACACCTGGGGAGAAGCGACTCTCCCGCTTGATGAATTTCTCAGAACGTCCGCCCTCACACGGGTTTCGAGCCAGCACAACGACATAGACCACTCGGCGTCACAAGCGCCACACACGGGCGGCCTCCACGTATGTGAAGGGTCGCTCGTGTCGTTTGATCCGACCTAAGGAGGAGGCCATGCGTGTCCACGATGTGATGTCCACAGGCATTGTAACGGCATTGAAATCCGATACGGTCAGGTCCGTAGTGGTGAAGATGATGAATCGCAACTGCGGGGCCATTCCAGTCGTCGAAGGCGATAGTCGCCTCGTTGGCATGGTGACGCTACGCGACGTCTTGCTGCCGCTGTATCCCAACTACGGCGACTACATCCACGACAACGTGCATAGTCGGGATTTTGTAGAAATGGAAACTGGCTATCCCGAGGTGCTCGGAAAGAAAGTGGAGGAGATCATGACGTCGAATCCCCTCACGGTCGCCCCCGGTGCCCCGATCCTCGAAGCCGCTTCCTACATGGGCCTGAAGAACTTTCGCCGCATTCCCGTTGTCGACAGGCAGAAGCTCGTTGGCATGCTCAGCATCGGCGACATCAACCGGGGACTCTTCTTCGAGTCGGGCATGAAAGGCTAGAAATGGCGATCCGCCGCGACGTGCGCCTCACCCAAGAGCTTTATTCCCACGTCGTCCATTGCCCGAGGGCATACATGATGGTCTCGTGAATCGCGAGGACCTGATTTTTGCAAACGAACGCGGCCGCGCCGGCGGTCCTCATGGCGCTGTACTTGGACGGAGAAAAGTGTCCCGTGAGGCAAATGACGACAGTCTGCGGGCAGGCCTTCTTAATACAGTGGGTGGCTTCGACGCCGTCGAGAGAGGGGAGTCCGATATCCATCAAGATCACGTCGGGTTTATGCGCAATCGCCATGGCCACCGCTTCTTTGCCGTCCCCCGCCTGACCAACAATCCTGACGTCCGTATGCTTCTCAAGGATGTCTTGGACCAATTGCCGTGTCCCCTGATCATCATCCACCAGAAGAATGCGGTATTGCGAGCCTTGCATCTGATCGGCCGAGGGACGTTGTGGCGAGTGTTCAGGTGACACGAAGCCGTTGTGCGTGTCTTGATTGCCACCGACGACCAGCATGACGATCTCCTTAGGAGATTAGTGAAGATGAGTGCCTAGGGCCGCTTCTTAGTACAGTCCCTAGAGCCTTTATATAGGGGTCCAGCCCGAAGGCTGCCTAGGAAGAACCCCAATTCACCCATCTTTCTTGCCTTCGCCCATCGCAAGGAATGGAAACAGTTCGGGGTTTGTCCGGCTCAACTAATAAGAGATCCGCAGAGCCAGGTCGAGTAAATACCTAAAACAGTTCATGTAGGAAAACTTAACAAAGTGAAGGCAAAGCCTGTGTCGCCGCGCGGCTAGGAGAGACCCTGGCTGCCACGGGATCGTCGGTTTTCAGACCGCACCTTCGCTGCGATGACAAATTTCCAGCCGATTTCCACTGGGATCCTCGAAGAACACCGCATAGTATCCCGGCCCTTCGTCATAGCCCGGTCCTTCGATGTGCCGGGCGCCTGCGCGGCGGGCAATCTCAGCCAACCGATCGATGTCTGCCGTGCTCTCAGCCCAAAACGCGATACGGCAGTCGTTCGCGTGGTGCAGCGGCGCTTCAGTGATCCCAAAAAAGTCCGCCGGCCCGGCCGGCTGGATGGCTTCGAACTGCAGCCATCCCTCGATGGTCACTCGACGAGTGAAGCCCAGTGCGGGCAGAAGGGCTTCATAGAACGGTCGTGCCTCGGCGAGACTGTGCACGCGGAGATCAATGTGATCGTATCGTCGTGTCATAGCATGATGCGACGGCGGGGACAGGTGTGCCGAATCGCGTGAGCGGGCCGTCTCTGCGCTATCGGGCTGCTACAGTTCTCAGACGGGCGTCACGGAGCATCTTCTCTTGAATCTGGCGGACCGCCTCAGTGAGCGCGCGGTTGAGGCGCTCGCCGGGGCCGACCTCGCCCGTCGGATTGAAGTTTTCGTCGAAGGACGATGACCCGCGGTACGTGCCGATCAGCTTGCCGTCCCTCGTCAGCAGAAACAGTGTGAGATCGGCTTCGCCGTTGGTGGCATGGGTTTTCCAGTCCAGGATGCCGGCTGCGATCTTGCCGGCATACGGCAAAGGCAATCTCGTCCAGATCCGCGGGCGGTAATGCTCATACAGCGAATTGATCCTCCCCGTGAGAATCAGGTCCGGGTTCTGATCGAAGGTTGTGATTTTCGAAAACACGCCGGCCTGCTCCAAAGCGTCCATCAACTCGTCACGAACCTGATGGGCAAGCTCCCTTGGCGGCACCTGTTTCGCGTCCGGACCCGTCAGGCCGAAACTTTCCTTCCCGGAAATCAGCGCCGGAGCCGGATACATATCGTGAAACTCTGCCGTTGCGTCGATGATGGGGCGAGCCTCAGGCAGTGAGATGTCCGGAACGAATTCCGCTTTCGAGCAAGCGGCTGCCGCGAGCAAAAGCCCGAACATCAGCAGACATTGCATGCGGTGGCGCCCCGTCATGCCGTCAATCGACGACACGTTGGATGGTCGAGGCATAGCCGTCTTCCGAGACGTAAGCCTTGACCTGATCGCCGACGGTCACCTGGTCCATTTTCGTGTGGTCGTCAACTCGGACACGTCTCGACTCTCCGTCGTCGTTCCTGATCGACACATACTTGCTGCCGATGTCGTTGACCCGGCCTTTGACCGATTCCTTCGACATTCTCTCGCTCATGGTCGGCGACGCGGCTCGCCGCTCGGACGCATTTTTCGCGCATCCTGCTGCTGTCAGCTGCAGGGCCATCACCGTGGCACGCAACACGACTGTTGAAGTCTGCCTGAGACACCTCCTTCTTCTCTAATGACTCTACCGTTAGTACCCGTCCCTCAACCCTCGGAACGTCCCCAAGGAGGAAGAAAAGGATTACTTGATCGTCTGGAGGCCCTGGCAACCTGGCGATGTGGTGTTTTCCCACTTCAGATCGAAGGCTGGGGCAGCTAGGTAAACCTCTAGGTGTGACGAAAACATCCGGCAAGCCAATAGGTTTGAGCGTGGAGGAGAGTGGCATGCCGCGTGCAGTTTCCCCTGAGGCAGCTAGCTGTTTGATTGAAACGCATTGCCAATTTGAAAGGACGGTCCACATGAAAATCGCACAAATCGCTCCGCTGTGGGAAAGCGTGCCGCCTCGGCTCTATGGGGGCACCGAGCGGATCGTGTCCTATCTGACCGAAGAACTCGTTCGGCAGGGCCATGAGGTGACGCTCTTTGCCAGCGGAGATTCGCAAACCGCAGCCCGCTTGAATCCCGCCTGCCCTCACGCGCTTCGGCTCAACAAGGGCTTGGTGAATCGGGATGCGCCGCTCATTCTCATGCAGGAGCATGCCCTGGGTGCGGAGGCCGATCAATTCGACATTGTCCATTCTCATCTCGACTTTTTAAGTTTTCCGATGAGCCGGCGTTGCCCCACGCCGGTATTGACGACGTTGCATGGGCGATTGGACCTGCCCGAGCTCGTCCCTATCTTCCGCGAATATGCCGATATGCAGCTTGTCTCGATCTCGAACGCCCAACGTCTGCCGCTGCCCAATGCCAACTGGCAAGCGACTGTCTACCATGGACTGCCGGATCTGTATGAGTTTCACCCCACTCCGGGAAAATATCTGGCCTATCTTGGACGGATTTGCCCTGAAAAGCGGCCGGATCATGCGATCGAGATCGCGAAGCGCGTGGGCATTCCGCTCCGGATTGCCGCGAAAGTCGATCCCGCCGATCAGGAGTACTTTGACACGCAGATTGTGCCGTTGCTGGATCATCCGCTGATCGAGTATTTGGGCGAAATCAATGATAGGGAGAAGTGCGATTTTCTCGGGAACGCCGCCGCCGTGCTGTGCACGTATGACTGGCCGGAGCCGTTCGGCATCGTATTGATCGAAGCGCTGGCCTGCGGCACCCCGGTATTCGCGTACCGCCGCGGCTCAATTCCCGAGATCATCGAAGACGGCGTGACGGGATTCATTTGCGATAGCCTCCCGGAAATGGCGGCGAAGATCGATGAGCTGCCGCTCATTCACCGGCTGGCCTGTCGCGAGGCATTCCAAAGCCGCTTCACGGTCGAGCGTATGGTCAGGGACTATCTGGCGGTCTATGAGCAGATGGCGACGATGCCGGCCCGCAGACATGCGCTGGCGAACGGCCGATCGCTGCGCGCGGTGGGACGCACGCACCTCACGACCAGTGAATTGGTGACGCCTCACGGTACAGCCTAAGAAACGTCAGGTCAGTGAGAACCTCTTACCAGCCGAGGCCTTACAGCCGCTGGAAGAGGTTCTCTCCGATCCCTGGCAAGCAATCGACATCATGACCAGCAACATCGTTGACCGCATATAGCACGCAGGTTCTGCCCGATAGTTTCTCGCTCCCTCTGGGAGCCTTCGCCTACCATAGGTCGGCGTTCCATCCTTCCGTAGGATAGCAGTGTCCTCTACATTCTCGTAGCATGGGGCTATGGGAACCCCTTTGCTACGCCTGCCGTCTGTCTTTGCAACGGCCGCCGCGGCGATGCTGAGTCTGTCGCTGGAGACCGGCTGCCGGCCTCCGACGCCGACTCCTGTTGCGGCCGATCCATTTCCGATTGAACTCATGACCACGGACATGCCCGTGCCCCAGCACGTGCGGCGCTTGGCGGTCTGGTATCCCAGAGCAGGGGAGCAGGAGCTTGCGTACGGGTACACCAGACTCGAGGAAGCCACCTTTCAACTCAAGCGGCAGCGGTCTTGGATCAAGATCGTGGATCGGCGGAATGTGGATCAGCTCACGGAGGAGCAGCGCTTTCAGCTCTCCGGAAGAGTGGCGGACGACAGCGCGGTTCGGGTAGGAAAATGGATCGGCGCCGACAGTATGGTCCTCTTTCGCATTGAAGGGCCGACGTGGAGGGAACGGCTACTGGCCCGCATGTATGGGAAGATGCCGCCCTTCGTCGTCTCAAGCAAGATCATTTCATTGGAAAGCGGCGAGGTGCTCTACCACGATGTCGTGACTGCCACGCCGGTTCCGGCCTCTGGCGAATGGAGCGAGTACGCGAGCGATTACGAATTGCGTCCCGCCATGCATGCGGCGCTCGATCAGGCTCTCTCGGCCGCCATTCTGCATCTCCACCGCTCATTTCGGTGAAGCACGACTTTCACCCCCCCCGTTAGGGCGTCAGGCGAGCCACTGACATCATGAATTTCGGGAGGGATCAGCCGCGATTCAACGGTGGATGGCTTCCAGCACCGCATCAACCGGCTTTCTCGGCTGTTGGTCCACGCCGCCGAAATCGCTGCGCATGAGCTTCAACGCGTAGCGCTCTTCGTCGATTTCCCGCTCAGTCCGCACGCCCAATCGCCGGAAGAGACCGACCGGTGCGCACCATCCCTGTATGGCATGCTGAAGTAGGAAGGTTGCCACTGCAGTCGATAGGAAGTACCAGCGCCGGTTCATGAAGCGTCCAAGCGCCAGTCCGATCAGCAAGATGATGGCGGCGTTGGCTTCGAGCGCTCGTTCAATATCCCACTCCCGATCCAACTCTTCTAGCCGCCGGTCGATCAGCCGCGGGTCCGCGGCAAAGCTGGCGACGTTGGTTTCCGTCTGGCGCGTGATGCGCTCGTTCAGGTCCTCATCCGTATGGCGTTGGACCCTGTCGGTTGTGGGAGGAATCAGCTGGGAAAAATACGGAGTCGACATGGCGCCCTCGGTCGGGGTGCTCCGACCTTCTCGCATCAAACGATTTCCTGCACCTCGGAGCATCCCCAGTCATTGACGGAGCGATTACCTTGGCGTTCCCGGCCTCCGGCTATTTCCGGCCCTGACAGACTGGGAAATGAACCAGGCATAACACAAGGCGAGCAACACGTAGTTGGGAACGAGGATGGCGGGGTTCATCCATTGCCAGCCGTCGAACTTCCAACTGAAGAGCGGCCAGAAGACTGGAGTAGGAAAGAAGCTAGAGGAATGTGTCGGCACGTCAACCAGCACATGCAGACCCCAGGCTCCGAGTTCCCACGCCGGCCGTTTTCGGATAGCCCAGACGACGAGAAACACGGCAAGGAAGATCATCAAGCTATGCGTGACATTGTAGAGATGGTGCACGTACTGAGGAATGGAAGACTCCGGCGGTGTTCCATGGCTGAAATCTGGTCTCTCAGCCAGGCCGAGCGCGACGGCGAGATACAAGATCCCGAAGGACAGCAGATCCGGCGCCAGGCCGAGCACAAAGGCCAGCCAAAAGCTTGGCCGGGTTCTGCGCCCGAAGGTAATTGCACCCCACAGTCCGTGTGAAAGGATATCCACTGGTCTCCCCTTTGCCCGAATGGGTGCCCGTCCCTACGATACCAGATGATCAGCGCAAGGCCGAGGACTATGACCAGGCGTAGGACTCAATTGCGAAAGTATCCATTCAAGCGCCATACTGAACGATCAAGCGATCTGATCCGCGACTCCCATGATTGTGAA
>DASTFK010000138.1:0-8806 GCA_035719945.1 Nitrospira sp. | reverse complement strand
TCTCTCGGCGCACGGGTGATTGCTCTTCCCAGATAACCATCACGCGGCCCTGAGGATCGACAGCCATCTGCGGGTGGTCGGGGAAGGTGCCCTTTGAGCGGTTCAGCTGCTTTTTTTCGGAGAACGTCTTCCCTTGATCGTCTGAATGGGCCAGATAGATCGCCGGCGTCTCGTCGGCGCCCTCTGTATACCAAACCACGTAGAGCCGTCCCAGCCGGTCGACGCCCAACGATGCCGGACGGTGCGGGCAGGCCTGATACACCCATCGATCATTTCCGACGACGACCGGCGTGGTAAACGTCATTCCTCCGTCCGTCGATCGTGCGACCACGGTCTCACGGATGTTGCCATCAAAAATCTTTCGCCATGCGACATACACGAGGCCGTCCGCGGATGTGGCGATCGATGTACGACAACAGACGCATGTGTTGTCGTCGACCTTGAAATTCTTCGTGATCGTGCGGCCCTGGTCTGTCGATCTTGCCACGAAGGTGCCGGGCTCCTTCTTCCCTTCCCGACCATCGATCCAGGCGAAATGCAGTACCCCGTCCGGAGCAACATTGAGTGCATCGAAGGTGTGTTGAATCACCTGGTCATCGTCGTTGACCAATGTCGAGGGGCCGAACGAGCGTCCGCCGTCAGTGGACCGACTCAGTCTCAACTCTCCCGAAAATGGCTTGTCGGGAGTCATCTTCGGATGGGTCATCGACCAGGTGACAAAGACGTCCTGGCCCCGGACGATGAGGGCCGGTGCCTCCTGGCGGTAATACGGATATTCACCTGGCTGATTGACGGCGACTGGAGTGCCCAGCGGGCCGCCTGGTGTCTTCGATCTGGCAAACAGTATGCTGCGCGTGTCCTTGTCCTCCTCGACCCAAGCAGCCGCAATCATGCCTTCATCGTCGATCTGGACGGAGGGACCTACCACGCCTTTTACATTATGTACCGTCATATATTTAGGTCCGAATGCGGGAAAAGATTCCGAGGCCTCGGCCGAGCGCAGTTCCGCCGGCCACCCAACGGCGAGGGCAACCGCCACTGTGCACGCCCAGCATAGCCGGTGTATTTTGTGTGATGGCTTGCTCACATCATCTCCGCCCTTTTAATTCGCCAGGCTGTACACGATCGGAAGGCTCACGACGATCTCGGGTTTTCCGATGGCATGCTTCATATGGAGCGGGCACGCGAGTTTCACTGCTTCAATTGCGGCCGCATCGAGGATCTGATGGCCAGAGCTTTTTTGAATGGAGACTTCGGCCAGATGGCCGTCGGCTCGAATGACGGCTTTCAAAATGACTTTCCCTTCTTGACCGTTCAAGCGGGCCGAACTGGGATATCGCTTCAGCTCAGCGACTCGTCTCCAGAGCGACTCGGCGAGCCAGCGATGATCTACCTTGACATCGGGTCCAGGGGCTGCTTTCGCAGTCTGCATCGGCGCTTCCTGCGGGGCGGAATTGGGAGGCGACGACACAGCCGGAGCCGGCTCCACAGGCGCTGAAGAAGCGAGAGGTTCTGGCGCCGATTGTCTTGCAGGAGTTTCCATCGGCCGGGATTCGACTGCTTGGGGCGGAGCGGTGATCGAAGGCGGCTGTGCAATCACTGGCTCAGAATGCACCGGTTCAGGCTCCTTGGGGGCCGTCACTGGTTCGGGCTGAGGCTTGGGAGCCTCGACGATCTGCTGCTCAACCGGCTCAGCGGGCTTTTCTTGAACCGGCTTCACCGACGGTGTTACAGGTTCGGTTTTCAGCGGGGGAACCGGCTCTTCTCGCTGTTCCACCGGCTTCGGCGGCTGTGTCTGCGGGTGCACCATCTGCACGGTCTGCTGCGGCGCCACCCGGTGCATCACAGTGTCCGGCGGCGGCTCCACCGGCCGCGAAGCGGCCACACGGGACGCTTGCAACGGTGGGACGACCTGTTCCATTGGAGCCGGCGCTGGTTGCGGGGTTGGCTCAGAGGCGGAATCCGTTTTCACAGTCTCGACGAGGGCGACATCCCATTTAAACGGCTCCTCTTGAAAGACGGGGCGGACTTGCGCGGCAAACAGCATCGCCAGCACCACGACGACGCCGTGAAGTGTCAGCGAGACACCCCAAGCGGGAATGAGAAAGCGATTTTCGTTCACGCACGTCATGTGGAAGCACCATCCAAAGAGATTGCCCAGACGAGGCCGGTCCTCTAGCGCCCGGACCGGAAAATACGCCGTCAGACTAGGCTATGAGAGGGGAACGTTCGGAGGACCGCGGGAGACGAGTGGAGAAGAGAAGTTGGATGAACAGACGGGCAGTGCACATTGTTCGACAAGAGCGATCGGCGAACGCTCGACCAGCGCAGGAGCGGTCACCGTATCGAGGACCTGTCCGGCGGCGCACATCCAGTTGCAAAGCACGGTAGCATGCGCGGCCTTGTGATGATGGGCGTGATGCGTTTCGTGCGAGATGGATTGCGCCGAGGCGAGTCCCCCGACAGCGAGCAGGCAGAGGACCAGCAAGAGGGCAAGCGATTGCGTCATCAACCGAGGCGTCATAGCGTTCCGCACAACCAGGACCGGTCGAGACGATGGTACTCAACCGGATGGGAGAGCGTCAAGCATGAGGGGTCGGAACCCACTGTCTTCCTGATAGGATTCAGAAAATGTTTCCGGTATACTGCCTGAATTGGGTTGCCGCCATCCCGGCATCCTCTCCATAACAAAGATCCGGAGCGATACCGAACGCACGATGCTGACACAACTCCTGAATCTCATTTTCGGCAGCAAGAACGACCGTGAAATCAAAGCCTTGATGCCAATCGTTCAGCGCATCAACGCCCTGGAACCAGAGCTGACTCCGCTATCCGATCACGCTCTGACCGACAAAACGCAGGCCTTCAAGAAGCGCTTGGCTGCCGGCGAGACCCTTGACGATATTCTTCCTGAAGCGTTCGCGGTCTGTCGGGAGATGTCCCGGCGTAAGCTCAACATGCGACATTTCGACGTGCAACTCATCGGCGGCATGATTCTCCATAAAGGCCGGATTTCCGAAATGAAAACAGGTGAGGGCAAGACCTTGGTCGCGACCTTGCCGATCTATCTCAACGCCCTGGAAGGCAAAGGCGCCCATCTGGTCACGGTTAACGATTACCTGGCCAAACGCGACGCGCAGTGGATGGGGCAGCTCTACCATGCGCTCGGCCTCTCCACAGGCGTCATCCAGCACGATGCCTCGTTCATCTACGACCCGACGTACGATGCCGCCGACAAGCGGCTGCAGCATCTTCGCCCCTGTACCAGATTCGAGGCATACCGCGCCGACATTACGTACGGCACGAACAACGAATACGGGTTCGACTACCTTCGTGACAATCTCGTCGTCACGGCATTGGATCAATGCGTGCAGCGCGACTTGAATTTCGGGATCGTGGATGAAGTGGACAGCATCCTGATCGACGAAGCTAGGACGCCGCTGATCATCTCGGGGCCGACCGACCAAACCACGGACCTTTATTACCGCATCAATGCCGTCATTCCGCAACTCAAGCCGGAACACGACTACACGATAGAAGAAAAGACCAAGACCGCCGCGCTCACGGAAGAAGGCAATGTGCGCGTGGAAAAGCTATTGGGTGTCGACAACCTCTATGATGCCGACAACATGGATCTCGTGCACCACGTCGTGAAGGCGCTGCAGGCCTACTCGCTGTACAAGCGCGACGTGGACTATGTGGTCAAGGACGGGGAAGTGATCATCGTGGACGAATTCACCGGGCGATTGATGCCCGGACGTCGATGGAGCGACGGCTTACACCAGGCGGTTGAAGCCAAAGAGGGCGTCAAAATCGCCAACGAGAACCAGACGCTGGCCTCGGTGACCTTCCAGAACTATTTCCGCATGTACAAGAAACTGGGCGGCATGACCGGCACGGCCGACACCGAGGCGGCGGAATTCGCAAAGATCTACAACCTTGACGTGAACGTCGTCCCGACCAACCGGAAAATGATCCGGCTGGACTATGCCGACGTCGTGTACCGCACGGAGAAGGAAAAATTCGCCGCGATCGTCGAAGAGATCAAGGACTGCCACCAACGGGGACAGCCGGTACTGGTCGGCACGATCTCCATCGAGAAATCGGAAAAAATTGCCGGCATGCTCAACCGCAACGGCGTCAAACACAACGTGCTCAACGCCAAACAGCACGAACGGGAAGCCGAGATCGTCGCGCAGGCCGGCCGCAAGGGCGCCGTGACGATCGCAACGAACATGGCGGGACGCGGTACGGACATCCTCTTAGGCGGCAATGCCGACTTCATGTTCAAGCAGGTCCTCTATCGTGAGGAGGACTTGCCGGACGAGCGGAAGCTTGCCGTCTATGAAGAGATCCGCACGGACTGCGAGAAGAACAAGCAGGAGGTACTCGGCCTCGGCGGACTACATATCCTGGGAACGGAACGGCACGAGAGTCGCCGTATCGACAACCAGCTGCGGGGCCGTGCCGGCCGTCAGGGCGATCCGGGCTCGTCCAGGTTCTATCTGTCGCTTGAAGACGACCTGATGCGTATCTTCGCTTCCGAACGTGTCTCGCAGCTCATGCTCAAGCTCGGCATGGAAGAAGGCATCCCGATCGAGCACGGGATGGTTACGCGCGCGATTGCCAACGCCCAAAAGAAGGTCGAAGCGCACAATTTTGAGATCCGCAAACAACTGCTTGAGTACGATGACGTCATGAACAAGCAGCGGGAAGTGATCTACCAGCACCGACGGGCTGTCCTGAGCGGCGAAAACCTGTCTGACGACCTGCGACAGATGATGGGAGCGATGGTCGAGTCCGCGCTCAACGTCTATTGCCCTGCCGAACAGTATCCGGAAGAGTGGGACATGAAAGGTCTCACCGAGATGATGCAGGGCCAGTTCGGGCTGGACATCACGCAAGGCAAGCAGGACAGCGGCGAATCGCTCAGGGACGTCGGGAGGGACGCGCTCCTTGAAGATCTGAAGGCCCAGGTCCAGGACGCCTGCGAACGGAAGGAAAAGGAACTGGGGCCGGAACTCATGCGGTTCCTGGAAAAGAATTTCATGCTGCAGGTGATCGACCATCATTGGAAGGACCATCTGCTGGCGATGGACCATTTGCGCGACGGCATCGGCCTGCGCGGGTACGGCCAGAAAGATCCGCTGATCGAATACAAACGCGAAGGGTACGATCTGTTCGCCGGCATGATGGAACGCATCAAGTCGGACACCATCGAACGGCTCTTCCTGGTGCAGGCCGTTCGCGAAGGTGAGCGCTCTGCGCCCCCGCCGCCCGTGATATCACGGCCGCAGCCAAAGCTCACATTGAACCGCGGGGAAGAGCCGGTCTCCACGCAAACAGCCCATCGCAGTGACGACAAGGTGGGACGCAACGACCCCTGTCCCTGCGGCTCCGGCAAAAAATATAAGAAGTGCCACGGGGCGTAATGTTCCAGCCTCGTTAGCCCTTTCCTGCTCAAACGCTCAGGCTCGACCGCACTAAGTCTCCTCCGGCTCAGTCTCGGCAACTTGTTTCGTTCATCGCAAAGCGGAACGAAACTTCATACATGCCTCGCTGTCCGCCTTCGGCGGCCGCCGGCGATCGACAAGTGCGGTACCCCGAGCCTTCGCGATTCGCAAATCCAGGACTAACGAGGCTGGAAGGGTGAGGGATGAAGGATGCGTTCGAATTGTCGAGTGTGACTTCATCAACCCTTCCCAAGGGAAATCGCAGCGCCTTGCGAATGGCTTGCCGACAATTCGGGCACCGTTCCGACGAACCAATTGCGCCCTACCAGAGGTGGGTGACGCCGATGTCTGAAGTTCCATCCCGCGATGCATCGGATGGAACAAGTTTCGGAGTCAAGCAGTTGGTGAGAAAGGAAGCGGTCGAATTGACGGCTCGGAACGAGCGGGAGCGCTGCGATTCTCCCTTATTCCACCTTGACTTAGCGCAGTTGCAAAGGCTACTCTACGCCACTTTTGTGTTCCGTGTAGGTGGGTGCGGCTGACCCATCCGTTATGGGTGTCACTATTTTTTTTGCACTGATCGTGAATTGGGATACCACGTGACGACCGGCCATCCCCAACTAGTTGCTGCCATTGCCTCCGAGATCGGCCGTTATGGACCGATTTCCTTCGCCCGCTTCATGGAACTCGCCCTGTACCACCCACAGTTCGGCTACTACACGCGCCCGTCGGATCACGGCACCGAGCGAATCGGCTGGAATGGTGATTTTTATACCAGTTCGGACGTTCACCCGATCCTCGGACAGGCCATGGCGAGGCAGGCAGCCCAGATCGACGCACTGCTGGGCTACCCGGATCCCTTCATGATCGTCGAAATGGGACCAGGCAAGGGCCTCCTGGCCAAGCATCTGTTGTCGCATTGCCAGCTGATGTCCAAATCCTTGGCTCAACGGCTGCGGTATGTGCTCATCGAATGCAGCCCGGCCATGCGCGCACTTCAACAAGAACAGCTGACACCCTGGCTCAGGCACTCGGGTCCGGTGAGTTGGTTGGAAGACATCAGCAGCCTCGCGCCCGGCAGCATCACAGGCCTCATGTTCAGCAATGAATTGCCGGATGCCTTTCCAGTGCATCGGGTTGAAAAAGTCGGTCATGGCCTCAAGGAAGTCTTCGTGGAGGTCCGGGACGGGCGCTTTGTGGAGTGCCTTCGAGATTTGTCGACGCCTGCGATTGAAGACTATTTTCGGGGTTTGCAGGTTGAGCTTCCTGAAGGATATCGCACGGAGATTAATCTCCGCGCGCCCGTCTGGATGCGGCAGGTCGCGGCAAGCATGAACCGCGGCGTCGTGATTACGATCGACTATGGACATTCGGCCGAGGACCTCTACGGTCCTCAACGGTCAAAAGGCACGCTGCTGTGCTACCGCTCACAGATGGCGTCCGAAGATCCCTTCGTGCGGGTGGGTTTACAAGATATGACCGCGCACGTGGACTTTACGACGCTGGCCACGGCGGGCGAGGAGGCCGGACTCTCCGTGACCGGCTTTACGAATCAGATGAGCTTTCTGATGGGCCTCGGCGTCGAAGAGGTGATCGCGCAACTGGCGCCGGAAACTCCGGAATTTCGAGCGGCCCTGCATCTGCTCAAGCCCGAGGGCATGGGACGGACCTTTAAAATTCTTGTCCAGCACAAGGGCCTCGAGGCGCCTACCCTCGACGGATTGATCTTCAAACCGTTTTTCGGGTCAGCATTGAGCCGCCACGCTGCGGCGTAAGGATTGAACAGGGTCATGGCGGACGAAGCCGTTCCACTGAATTACCTGCCGATCCTCTTGTTTATCGGCATTTCGATCGCGTTCGCCGCAATTCAACTTCTGGCCGGGCGTCTCGTCCGCCCGCATCGTCCTTACCGAGCCAAACTCAATCCCTACGAGAGTGGAAGCCCCTTGTTTTCTGACGCGCGCGTCCAGTTTCCGATTCGGTACTACATCATTGCCATGCTCTTCGTCATCTTCGACATCGAAGTGATTTTCATCATTCCGTGGGCCGTGCGCTTTCAATCGCTCGGCCTGCTGGGCCTCGTCGAGATGCTAGTGTTCATCGCCATTCTTCTCGTGGGACTCTGGTACGCGTGGAAGAAGGGGGCGTTAGAATGGGATTGAGGTGGGAAGAAAAGTGAGAAGAAGATGAGCGTCTTTGAAAGACAATTTGAGGCCAATATCATTACGACCAATCTGGATGCGGTCGTGAACTGGGCCCGCAAGTCGGCCCTGTGGCCGATGACGTTCGGTCTCGCCTGCTGCGCGATCGAGATGATCGCCAGCGTGTCGTCGCGCTATGACATCGACCGGTTCGGCGCAGGGGTCTTTCGTGCCTCGCCTCGGCAATCGGATCTGATGATCGTGGCAGGCACAGTCAGCCGGAAAATGGCGCCGGTCATACGGCGCATCTACGATCAGATGCCGGAGCCGCGCTACGTGATTTCCATGGGGTCCTGTGCGACGTCCGGCAACCACTACAACAGTTATGCGGTCGTGCAGGGCGTCGACCAGATCGTGCCGGTCGATGTGTACGTTCCCGGTTGCCCGCCACGGCCGGAGGCTCTGATGGACGGGCTCTTGAAGCTGCAGGAAAAGATCCAGCGTGAAAAGGTGTTCGTGAAATAGTCATGGAATCGTTGGTTGAAACGTTGATGACGAGGTTTCCTCAGGCGGTGCTGTCCGTCGAGGCGGATACGGCACGCTCGGAGGTGACCGTCCAAGTGGCGGCTGAGCGCATTCTCGATCTGGCGCGGTTTCTTCACGATGCGCCCGACGCCTCGTTTGACCATCTGACAGATATCTGCTCGGTAGACTACCCGGAGGACTGGCAGCGGTTTGAGGTCGTCTATCATTTGCACTCGCTTGCTCACCATCGACGGCTCCGCGTGAAGACCCGCCTGTCCGAGGACGATCCGACGATTGCCTCCGTGACCTCCGTCTGGAAGGGCGCAGAGTTCCTCGAGCGGGAAGTCTATGACATGATGGGCATCCGCTTCTCGGGTCATCCGGATCTGCGGCGGATTTTGTTGCCAGAAGATTACGCGGAAGGCTACCCGCTGAGAAAAGATTTTCCGACCGAGGGCCGCGGCTGGCGCAGCCAGTTCGAGTTCATCCCACGACTGGACGAACCACCGGTCGAACAGGCGGAAAGCGAAATCCCCGAGGCTCAGAAGGAAGCATTCAGAGCCGAAGCGCCGTCGGACTCCCGGCGCCGGGAAGAGCTCGTGCTGAACATGGGGCCGCAGCATCCGAGCACGCATGGAGTGCTCCGCGTCGTCCTCGAATTGGACGGCGAGCGGATCGTGAAAGCCA
>DASTFK010000137.1:0-5698 GCA_035719945.1 Nitrospira sp. | reverse complement strand
GCCGGATGTCGTCTTTTTGATCTCGGACGCAAGCTTTCAATGGAAGGAAGATGGAACTCTAAGCGATGTTCCTTGGAAGGAACTTCAGCGAGTGGTCAAGGGACCGTTGCAAGGCAAAACTGGCTGCGTGCTGAATTTCGTGGGTTTCGAAATGAAGCCTGATGACAAGCGCGAGATCTCATCCATCGTCCGCGCCAGTGGCGGGAAGATTCGGGAGATTGAATAACCGACGTCCTTGCTGCACCCGAAAATATGAGTTCCTTGGAAAAGGGCGGACGGTTGATGGCAGCTATTGCTTGCAAGCCGACTCCAAAGTTAAGGCGCCGAGAACCCAGGCCGGCTTCAACAGCCGTTTGGCCAAGTTTGCTTGGGATTTTTTAGGAATTTAGAGGGTCTCAAGCCAATGAAGCGTCCCAACTGACCGGCAAGAAAAGCGGTATTAGACATTTGCTGCTTCCATGCGTTATATCGCGCAGCTAAGCGAACTCTGCGCGAAATGCGCCGCGCGCGACTCTACTGCACTGGCCGTTCATATGCACAGCTCGTCCGGAGACCGTTTTAGAGGTCCGAAAACGGTTTTTGAGGTCCGTAGTCCGTTCACAGAAAAGCGCGAAGGCTAATTAGACTGCGATCCATCCCGGATGGCCTTAGGGGTGGTTCCGCGAAGCTTCATAAAGATACGATCGAAGTAAGAGGGAGAGCTAAACCCGCAAGTCCAGGCGATCGCAGCGATCTTTAGATTACTAGTTTGAAGCAACTCAACCGCCTGCTCAAGACGACACTCTTCGATGTATCGACTGAGACGCATCCCGCTATGCTGGTGAAAGGCGCGGGAGAGATGATCGGGCGAACAGCCAAGCTGCCGGGCGAGCCAAACGATAGAGAGCTCGGGATTCGCTAACTCGGACTGAATCCTTTGTCGACATTCTCTAAGCAAAGGGGGATCGTCCAAGAGCGGGCGATCGGTGTGGGGTTCGACCCAATGAATCGCCAGCGCCAGGTAGGCCATGAGAAGACCGCGAATGTGAGGGTGACGCGAATCGCCGAGTTCTTCATGTGCGGCCGCAATGTCGTCCACGAAGCGGGTAAGCCGTATATGTTCCTTGGATTCAAAGTGATCGACCGGACTGACAATCACCTGCTGCGGAGAAGAGACAGCGATATGGAATGAGAAGCAATCCGGAAGGAACGTCCCGGTTAGCGTGCACGACGACGTGGTATTGTCATGCAAGCGGATTTGGTGAGGTAATCCCCTTGGAACGATCACGATTTGGCATGGTTCTATGGTGAATCGTTCGTGCGGGAGAGCGAGCTCGGTCTGGCCTCCGATCTGGAAGAGGACCTCTGGCATTGGATGGGTGGGAAGCTGACAGCGGGTATCCCAAAGCCCAAGCCTTCGCGGAACCTTGAGCTGATAGCGCCCTCGCTCGACCCGATGAAGCTCTTGCCGTAGCGTTTTCGAATAAAGACTGCGGCGGAAGCTTTCATCTTGGAAAGCATGCATGCCGGTTTTGTCTTATAAAACAAGCGCTTTGTGCAATCAAGCGTAATTGCAAAACAAGCTTTAGATATGTGACTTATAGTGCAGTTGCGGCTCCCCCCACTAAACGCCCGCAGCTAAGCTTCAGTTAGCCGGAACTAATGAAGGTTCCTGGTACCATATCTTGCAGACTCGCGCTATTTTTGCTCGGCGTCGTAATCATTTTTGTTCCGCTTCATGCGCAGCAAAACTTTTCTGTTCAGCTTAGTCAGGGCGGCCTAACAAGCGCCGGGATTTTTGATGCCAATGGGAGGATTGTGCGGACGCTCTGGGCGCTGGAAACGTTCAACGCGGGGGAAGTAAAGTGCAGCTGGGATGGACGGGATGACTTTGGGACGCCGGTTCCTCCGGGCAGTTACACATGGAAGGTCCTTCGGAACGGTGCCCAATACAATAATGTCGGGGTGATCGGCAATACAGGGCTGCCGCCCTTTACGTTCGGGCACGTGCCGTCCCTGATTGAGGGCGTGTCAGTGGACTCACAGGGCAACCCGTACTCGGTGCACGATTGGGACGAACCTCACTTTGACGTGATCCGATGGTCGTCGGTAGATGGCAAGTCTGTGATGAACAGCGGACACCCCATTGGCGAGGCGCTGCTGAAAGGCATTGCAGTGGAAGCGGACGGTTCGTTTGCCTATGTGACCGGTTACGCCGATAGTCTCACGGACCGGACAAAATCGAAGTTTTCGGTTTGGCGGATCAACCTGGCGCCTCAGTTATCGGAGGGCCAACGCGTGGTCAACTTCACCCAGCAGGGTCGAAGCATTAAGGTCTATGACGGAAGTGCCGGCGGATATCCCAGTGCCGGATATCCAACCCCCGAATATCCTGCAAACGCGACCGAAGCGGATAAGGACGTGATGCGAGTGCCGTTGATCTCGATCGCCGTCCAGGGAGGCAGTTTGTATGTTACCGACGCGATTGGCGGTCGGATTCTCAAGTATGACAAAGTGTCGGGCAACCATCAGAGTACCATTGGTGGCGTTCCGGTTGCCTGCGGTCTAGCCATTGCCTCAAATGGCAATATCTGGGTTGGCCATGAGCACACCAAGGTGAGTGTCTATTCGCCTGCGGGGGTCCGATTGGCTACACCGATTACTAATCTCACGGAAGTACGCGCACTGTCGATCCAGGGAAACATGCTCGCCGTCGCCGATCGTATTGGCGTGGTTCGAAAATACACGGTAACCAGCGACACACAGGTATCGTTGGCGGCCAGCTACGGGTTGCCGCAGAGGCCCGGCGACAGAAAGCCGGAACGCTTGTCATCCATCAACGGAATGGCCATGGACGCATCTGGAAATATCTATATTTCGGACCGATTGGGAGACGGCTCCCGCCTGCAAAAAATCAATTCACAGCTCGCTCCGGTCTGGCAGCAGATGTGCCTGGAGTTTTCTTCTTCGGCTACTTATGGCACGGCCAATCCGGACTTGCTGATCTCAAGTTACCGGAAGGCCTACCAGGTCGACAAGGCTGCGGGGACGTGGACGTTGCTCGGGACCGCGAAAACCGAGGTCACCAAGACGTATTTTGGCAACTACGAATCCACGCATCTCGGACCCCCTCGGATCGTGCGGTTCGGCACCAACGATTTTTACTATTATCCCGCCGGCGATTCTCTGGCCATTTATCGAATTGAGCCTCCAGCGGATGCCGAACGCGGCCCAACGCTGAAGCTCGCGTCCGTGCTTGGGGCCTCCCAGCCGAGTCCCGATGGTTTGCATCGGGACGAGACGTGGAATCCCGCAAACCGATATCTCTGGGAATGGAACGACACCCAGGGAGACGGCCAGATTCAATACACAGCGAGGTCGGATCCCGGCCAGGCCGGCGAGGTTACGCTGCTCGCGCTGCCCTACCTCCCTCATCCCGACTCGGCATGGTTCCGGCGGTCATTTGAAGTGGATCATGCGGGCTGGCTTTGGATGACCTCCTCCAATCGCAATCACCTTCCCAATGCTTCCGATCCATGGGAAGCCGAAGCGATCTATGCCATCCGCAGCCAAGGTCTGAATAACCTTGGAAATCCCATCTATAGCTGGAGGGACGCTGTCAAAGTTGCGGATGCCGACACGGGAAGAAATGCTCTCAACCTCGCCGGCACCGAGAACTTCGAGTGGAAGATGGTTAGCAGATCAGACGATGGCATGGTTTACGCGTTGGCTTGGTCGAACAAGGCTGGCATCCCGCAAGATGGCGGCCTGTGGATGGGCGGGAATGTGCTTTTTGGATTTCTGCCGCCGAACGGGTCGACTCCGACTTCATTGGGTCAGCCAAAGTGGCGCGTCGTCCTGCCGAAGCAGTCAGTTGGAATGGTCCCCATTCCTGGCGGTCCGCCTGGCGTTACGGGCGGTGTCCTTGTTGGGATTGATCCGGGTCGAGGCACGGTAGGGCATTACACAAAGGACGGTCTGCTTATCGGCAGTATGAAGACTGCCGCCCAGTTTAATGATCCGCAAAGGGAACCGTGGGTAGTGGGCATGTTGGATTCCTATCTGGCTATAAACTGCAACCGCGATCCACGCGATGGCCTTGTTGACGTCTTTGTCGAGGACAATATGAACCAGAGAATTGTCTGGTATCGCGTGAACGACTCGAACCTGCAAACCGCTGACCAGGGGGTTTTAAATGTCCCCGGCAGCAGCGGAACAGGGAACGTCCTGACCGTCATAAACGGCACGGGCGACGGAATCTACCCCCCGGGAACAACGGTGAATCTCGCCGCGGCGGCAGCGCCCATGAACAAGGTTTTTGCCGCCTGGACCGGAAACACCACCGGAGTGGCCAATGTCAGTTCGCCGAACACTACGCTCGTGATGCCCAACAACGCCGTCACGCTGACAGCGACATACGACATCAGACCCGGAGCGTACACCCTTACCGTCAACAACGGCACTGGCAGCGGGTCCTATGATCCTGGAACCTCGGTTTTGGTGAGCGCAAGGGAGCCGTTGCCGGGCGAGGCATTTGCCTGGACAGGGGATCGGCAAATCCTCGCGAACTGGTTGATGCCGACGACCTCCGCGTTAATGCCTTTCCAAGATGTTGCCATCACGGCCACCTATGGGCACGATGGAGCGAGCACGCTCACCGTAAACGGTGGTAGTGGTAGCGGGAGCTATCCGGTCGGGCACACGGTCAACGTGGTGGCAAACGCGCCACCTGCCGGACAAGTCTTTGCGGGCTGGACGGGGGATACGGTGATCCTTGCCGACCAGGATGCGTCTCGAGCCGCGACGACGGCGAGGATTCCTTCGATCGACGTTGCGATCACGGCGACTTACGTGGCCGGCAGCACGGGACTGCGCGGGCAGTACTACAACGACAACAATAGTACGCCGTATCCGCTGGCCAATCCGTTCGCGGGTTCGCCGGTGCTGACCCGCACGGATGCGACAGTAGATTTCAACTGGGGGACCGGTTCGCCGGGCTCCCCGGTAACGTCGAATTTCTTCTCCGCGAAGTGGACCGGTCAGGTGAAAGCGCCGGCCTCGGCGAGCTACACGTTTACGGTCACCGGTGATGATGGAGTGCGCCTGTTCATAAATGGTGTCAAGGTCATTGATGGCTGGAGGGATCAGGGTGCGACGCCTTATTCATCCACCCCGACTACTCTGACGGCGAATACACTATACAATATCGAGCTGCACTACTATGAACACGAGGGCGACGCCGCCTGCCGATTGCAGTGGAGCTACCTCGGACAGAGCACCCAAGCCATTCCACAGGGTCAACTCTATCCCCCTGCGGGTCAGCAACAGGTCCCGGCGCCGACCTTCAATCCCGCTCCGGGCATTTACTCGGGTGCACAATCGGTGGCGATCACTTCGGCCGAGGCGGGTGCATTCATTCGCTATACCACAGATGGCTCTACGCCGCCCACTTCCTCTACCGGCACCCTTTACAGCGGCCCGGTGCCGGTAAGCAGCACGACAACGCTGAAGGCGATCGCCTTTAAGACGGGCATGACCGACAGCTCCGTGACAAGCGGAACTTATACGATCAATATTGTTCCGACCTACACTCTAACGGTAACCGGCGGTACGGGCGGCGGCGCCTATGCGGCTAACACTCCCGTTAACGTGAGTGCAACCGTGCCGCCGGGCCAGCAGTTTGTTGGCTGGACGGGCGACACGAGTATCCTAAGCAGCC
>DASTFK010000136.1:0-5030 GCA_035719945.1 Nitrospira sp. | reverse complement strand
GCGATCTTGCCGATGACGCAGGGTTCGAACTTTTGCGAGACACGCGTTACCGCCGCATAATCGGCGATCGCTTTCATGCGGTCCTGAATCCGGCGGGAGGTGTTGCGAAACATCGTGATCACCTCCTCGCAGTTCGAGTGGCTTTGTTCGGCGCGCGCCCGTTCCGTCGCCGGAAGGTGGCGGAAGACATCGTCGATCTCGTCTGCGAGGAGGTCCGTGCCGGTAACCAACGGCATCAGGAGATTCTTGACGTCGTGCGTAATTTCTCCCATCAGCTTGGTGATCTCCACCCGCTGCCCCATCCGATCGATAAACGTCGACACCGTTTGATCGATCTGGCCCTGTTCAAACGGTTTCGTGATGAAATCGACGGCACCTTCCTTCATCGCTTCGACGGCCAGCCTGATCGTGCCGTAGGCCGTTACCACGACGACCGGCAGGTTCGGCCACCGTTTTCTGATAAGTTTGAGCGCCTCGATGCCATTGAGACGGGGCATTGAGACGTCGAGAAACGCTAGATCCAACGCATGCGCTTCGACAGCCGCGAGCGCCGCCTGGCCATCGGCCGCGGTGACCACCTCGTGGCCAAGCCAGCCCAGGCGTTCCGAAAGACTCATCCTAATATCGGGATCATCGTCAGCCACCAGTATGCGAATACCCAGAGCGTTCCTCCTGCTGGCGGTAACACAGCAAGAAATGCGCCATTTTGCTCGACACAGATTTTCAACGGTTTCAGCGGAAAGGCTTGAAGAACCAACGCCTTAAGTGGATCAGTTTAGATGGAGGCCGGATCAAATTGGATACGCTAGCCCATGTCTTTCAAGATGTGGTCGGGATTTCGATCACGGCCGATGCTCTTCATGAGGGCGTCCTGAAACAGCACGACCACCCGCCCGCGCTGGTCCTTCACAATCATGGAGGTGGACGGCGGCTTGAAGGTGGCCGGGTCGCCCTCCAGCCAGGCACTACATGTGAAGGGCAACGCATCGAGTACGGTCTCCACGCGATATTCATGACGTAGCCGATATTGCAACACATCGAACTGCAACCGGCCGACGGCGGCGACCAGCGATTCCAGATCGTTGAGACTGCGCATGATCTGCACCGTGCCTTCCTGCGCCATCTGTTCCATCCCTTTGTCGAACGCCTTGCGCTTGCCGACGTCGGTCGGCCTGATGCGGGCGAAGATCTCCGGCTGAAATTGCGGCAACGGCTTGAAGGCAAAGCCGCCGGTTGTCGAAATCGTGTCGCCGATCGCAAAGAGGCCGGGATTGATGATGCCGATGATGTCGCCGGGAAATGCCTCCTCGACTGTGCTGCGTTCCTGCGCGACGAGGCTGTGCGGCCTGGACAGACGGACGTCACGCCCCAGTCGATGGTGCTTCACCACCATATCCCGCTCGAAACGACCCGAGCAGACGCGGAGGAACGCCGTGCTGTCGCGATGCTTGGGGTTCATGTTGGCCTGCAGTTTGAAAACATAGGCGCTGAACGGCCGTTCCACGGGATCGATCGTCAACTCCACGCCGTCCTCGCCGTCGGCCGAGCGTGCGCCGGGAGAAGGCGCCAGTCGCACAAACGCGTCCAGGAAGCTTTCCACGCCGAAATTCGTCAGCGCCGACCCGAAAAATACCGGCGTCACGTCTCCATCTAAAAATTGTTCGTGCGAAAGCGGATTGCCGGCTATGGCCAGCAGTTCCAAATCGTGCTGGACCTGCCCCATGACGTCCGCGGACACGCGCCCGCTTGCGGCCAGGTCCGCCAGGGCCATCGTCTGCACGTCGACTTTCGTGGCGCCACCGTGTGCGGTCTTACTGAAGAGCGCCACGCGGTTGTCCTCGCGCGTCACGATGCCCGCAAAGTCGCTGCCCGATCCGATCGGCCAATTCACGGCGCTGGCATGAATCGTCAAGGCTTGCTCCACCTCAGTCATCAAATCCAAGGGCGGACGCCCAGGAAGGTCCATCTTGTTCACGAACGTCAAGACCGGAATGCGGCGCAGTCGGCAGACGGCAAAAAGCTTCCGCGTCTGCGCTTCGACACCCTTCGCCGCATCGATGACCATAATGGCGCTGTCGGCGGCCGTCAGCGTCCGGTAGGTGTCCTCCGAAAAGTCCTGGTGTCCCGGAGTGTCGAGAAGATTGATCACAGCATCTTTATAGGGAAACTGCATCGCGGAGGCAGTAATGGAGATCCCCCGCTCCTGTTCCATACCCATCCAGTCGGAGGCCGCCGTCTTGCCCCCTTTGCGTCCGCGCACCATCCCGGCCGTCCGGATCAACCCCGAGTACAGGAGGAGCTTCTCCGTCAGCGTCGTTTTTCCGGCGTCCGGGTGACTGATGATGGCGAACGTTCGGCGCTTGGCCGTGGCGGCTGCCAATTCACTCTGTTCAGTTGAGGCGGTGCGCATGCTGGCGCAGCATACCATAGCGGACGACCGGGGCGGGAGACTCCGCAGAGTTGAAAGCCCTTGCGGGTTTGGATAAGGGGATTCGGCGACAAGCCACGTTAAACGCTGCCCGCGGCGTCGGAGAGAATCACCACTCCGTTTGACGAGGGTAAGAAACAACTCGCTGGAACAGAGGCGTCGGGATCAAGAATCATGCACTGTCACTTCTGACAGTATCCATGCGCTTTTTTCTATGAGAAGAGTGCCTGAGTAAAACTTCGGGGGAGGGACAACTGAAACTCACGAGAGGTTTGAGCCCTGGGGAAAACACGTCATGTATGTCGGCGCGCCGATCCTGGCGATCGCCGCGAATCTAGCACTCCCTCCCGGATCACCAGTTCCCGGCGGAGCCCTTCCCGCCGGCACCGCCCCTTGCACCACGCGGTACGACCCTTCCCGTCGGTGGAACCGACTAGGTCGACTCCTCGTTGTGCGGGACCGCATGGCTTCTTAGAGTCAACGTAACGACACGGAGGTGGACATGAATGTCTTGCTCGTGCATCCCGGCCCCCTGATGTACACGAAAATCTATCTGCGCCTCGAACCGCTCGGCCTTGAACTGGTCGCCTCGGCAGCGCGGACGCTCGGTCATCGGGTGACCCTGCTCGATCTGCAGGTGGAATCACACCGTAACTACCTTCGCCTGCTACATGAACAGCGGCCGGACGTCGTGGGGTTTTCATGCAATTATCTCGCAAATGTGCCGGAGATCGTCGATCTTGCCAAGTTGACCAAACAGCTGCTGCCAGCTTGTCGGGTCTTCGTCGGAGGGCATAGCGCCTCGTTCGTTGCGCAGGCGATCCTCGAGCATGCCGAAGGCGCGATCGATTGCGTGCTGAAAGGCGAAGGGGAATCTGCTGTGGGACCGCTGCTCGAGGCACTCGCCGGTGAGCGCGGAGTCTTGGGACTTGTGCCAGGCGCCGTGACGCCCATGGGCGAGGGGCCATCGGTTCGAATGCTCGAGCACCTCGATGACCATCGGCCGGCCCGGGATCTGGTCCGCCACCGCCGCAAATACTTCATCGGTGTGCTGGACCCTTGCGCGTCCATCGAATTTACCAGGGGCTGTCCATGGGACTGCTCCTTCTGCAGCGCCTGGACCTTCTACGGCCGCAGCTATCGCATTCGCAGCGCCGACGCCATTGTTGATGACCTAAGCCGCGTGCGTGAGCCGGGGGTCTTCATCGTCGATGACGTCGCCTTCATTCAGGCCAAACAAGGGATGGCCATCGGTGAGGCGATCGCCCGTCGCGGCATCAACAAACAGTACTATCTCGAAACGCGGGGTGACGTGCTGCTGCGGAACAAAGAGGTGTTCCAATTCTGGAAGACGCTCGGTCTCGCCTACATGTTCATCGGCATTGAAGCGATCGACGAAGAGGGCCTCGCCCTCCATCGCAAACGCATCACGTTAAGCAAGAATTTTGAAGCGCTGGATTTTGCCAGGTCTCTCGGGATCACAGTCGCCATCAACTTGATCGCCGATCCCTCGTGGGATCGCCGACGGTTCGACGTGGTGCGCCAATGGTGTTTGGAGATCCCGGAAATCGTAAACATCAGCGTCAATACTCCGTATCCAGGGACGGAGACCTGGCACACGGAGGCGCGGCGCGTGACGACCCGCGACTATCGCCTCTACGATATTCAACATGCGGTGCTGCCCACGACATTGCCTTTGCCTGAATTCTATGCAGAACTGGTCAAAACGCAGCAGGTCTTAAATACCAAGCATCTCGGCTGGACGGCGCTGAAATCCACGGCCCGTATTGCCGCGGGACATTTGCTTCGGGGTCAGACCAATTTCGTCAAGATGCTGTGGAAGTTCAATAGCGTGTACAACCCGAATCTACAGATGGCCGACCACGCGCGCCCGGTCATCTACCAGATGCCTGTGCCGCCGGAGCCGGTCGCCGGTATCGCCCCTCACCTCCTCTACATTCATCACAGCCAGGGGCGGACCGGCCGCGTGCTGGACGATGCGACCGAGCAATTTGTCGAAACGACCCGCATGCGCAGCACCGGCTAGCTCAGCGGGTCGTCGCTCCTGCGCGGTCACGTGCGCTGCTGTTCGGCCTGGCCCTGCCAGAGCATGTCGTAGCCCAGTTCCTTCGTGTCGGCGCACATCGCGGCGAGCGCGGCAAACTTGCGCGTGAACAGTTCGTTCGCGTGAGACCGCTCGTGATCTTCAAACGAGCGCCAATAGGTCACGATCACGTAGTGATTCTCTGCGGTCTTGAAAGCGGACAGCGTTCCCTCTTCCGACACGAACCCCGAGAATCGAAATACCTGCCCGGCGAGAAATCCGCCCTTGTCTCCTCCGTACGTCTCCTTGACGACACTGCACAGTTCTCCGACAGCCAGTTCGATGTCTTCGAACGTGATTCCAGGTTTCAGGGTGACGGTGTTGAATAGCATCTTGGCCCCGAATGGCAGTGTGATTGGTCCAAACATGTGCTCCTCCGAGTGTGTAAGCCTAGCGCCCGGCCATCACGGTCCGCAGCGGTCTGTCCTGTATGCGGGGGCGCGCCGACGCCTGCATCGGCACCCAGATGTTCTACCGCGCTATCTGGCGCGCTCTCGT
>DASTFK010000135.1:0-4404 GCA_035719945.1 Nitrospira sp. | reverse complement strand
TAATCGGAGGGGTTCTGCTGACACTCATCCGCTTGAAAAACGTTTGAAGAATAGAGCATGTTTGATCGGTGAAAATGGAGGGTATGCATGTTGAATATGTCAATGCCGTTGCATGAAATAATCGGCTTCGTGGCGGGATTCGGGACGACCTTTGCCGCCCTGCCAGATCTCATTGCCATGCTCAAGCGGCGATCCTGTGAAGGCATGAATCCGACGATGGCCGCGATCATGGGCACGTTTCAAATCGGGTGGGTGTATTACGGGATCTTGGTCGAATCAAGACCCGTAGTCGTCTGGAATGTGATCGCCGTGGGGATCAATTTTTTAGTGGTCGGGGCCTATTTTTATTTTGCTTCAACGGCACCGCGGCACACTCCGTTGATCAATCATCCCGCGCCGGGTGAGAGCACGAAGAGTTCCCCCGGCCGATAGAGATAACACAACCAGAAGGTGGAGGACGCCCATGCATCGTCGACGAACAGCCTGCCTGCTGATCCTGGTCTTCAGCCTGGCGGCCTGTAATGCCTTTCAAGTGAAGACCGACTACGATCAAACGGCGGATTTTACATCGTTCAAGACCTTTGCCTTTGCAGGGCCTGCCGAGATGAATAAAGGCGGAATCTACGACAATTCGTTGATGCAGAAACGCATCGAGTCTGCCGTCGTGCGCGAGCTGGTCGGGAAAGGACTCCGTCAAGTATCGGTTGATGAACCCCAGGATCTGCGGGTGCACTATTGGGTCAACGTGCAGGATAAGCAACGCCTTGAAAGCGGCGGCACGAGTGTCGGCGTGGCGCGCGGCCCATACGGCGGGTATGGATGGGGTGCCGGGTATGGTGGGGGGGTCACGACCTACGAATACAAGGAAGGGACCTTAATTGTGGATCTGATCGAACCGACAAAGAATCAACTCGTCTGGCGGGCGACGATCGTCGGGACGCTGCAGGATGCGACGAAGGACAACGTCGAGTTGGGCAACGAGGCGATCGCGAAAGCGTTTAAGAGCTATCCGCCTGGCGTGAAGGAACATTGAACCCCATTGCAGCAAGGAGGAGCCAATGAAACAACCAGCGACCATCATCGCCACACTGATGCTTCTGCTGTTTTGCGCAACGGGCCAAGGTTTGGCGGATGACGCCGGCGATGCGAAAAAGATTGTCGATCAGGCGGAGGCCACGCTCAAAAACTTCATGGGTGATCCTGACATGAAGTGGTTCGCCGGCCACCTGAAGGACGCAAAGGGCGTCTTGATTGTGCCAAAACTTGCGAAGGGTGCCTTCATCTTCGGCGTGGAGGGCGGCAACGGTGTCATGCTTGCCCGTGATGAAAAAGGTAATGCGTGGAGCGAACCGGTTTTTTATGAAACCTCGGCGGTCAGCTTTGGCCTCCAAGCCGGAGCCCAGTCACAAGAGGCGATTGTACTCATCATGACGCCGAAAGGAGTGGATTCGCTGTTGTCGAACAAAGTCAACCTTGGCATAGACGGATCTGTCGCGATAGGACCAAAGGGGATGGGAACAGACATGGACCTGATGTCTGATTTCGTGACGTTCACGCGCGCGAAGGGATTATTTGCCGGAGTCTCGTTCGACGGAGCGTCGATTCGGACGAGGGATGATCTCAATACTGCCTATTTTGGTGAGAACGTCCGTCCCTCTGACATTGTTGTTGCGCATAAGGCGAAACCCAATCCCAATTCCAAGGAATTGCACGCGATGCTGGGAACGGTCGCGAAACAGTAGCAGGTGCGAGCGGCAGCGCAGCGGGAGGGCAAACGACACGATGATGAGCTACGCTGCCGTGTGTCTTTCTCACCCTCTGTCAGTTTTGACAGTGTCTGCCCCTGTCGAATGATGATAGCGTGTGCCACGCTGATTGGCTCTCAAGCCAAGGCGGCTCGCTTTGCACTGTCGGAATAGGCGTCCGCTCAATTGCGCGATGCCATCTCAGTGTTGATGAACGAGAAGTAACCAGGTGTACCCACAACAGAAAGGACGCACATCATGATGAAGGTCGTATCGTTGTTCTTCACCGGCCTGATGCTTTGTACCGTCTCGGCCATTGCACAGCCGGCAGCGGGTTCCAGCGCCGATACCAATATGGAGATTTTGAAAGAGAAGCTGAAAGCGGACAAGAAACTCCTTGTGGCGAGCAACATGGAGCTTTCAGACGCCGAAGCCAAGAAGTTCTGGCCCCTCTACGATTCGTATCAAATGGATTTGAATCAAGTGAATCTAAAGCTTGGTGAGACGATCAAGGCATATGCGGAGGCCTTCAACAAAGGCTCGATCCCGGACAATACGGCGAAGAAACTGCTCAACGACGTGCTGTCCATGGAGGAACAGGAAATCAAGCTGAAACGAACCTATGCACAAAAGCTCGAGAAGGTCCTCCCGTACAACAAGGTCGCGCGCTACATCCAGATAGAAAACAAGATCCGGGCGGTAATCAAGATGGAGTTGGCCCAGCAGATTCCTCTCGCCTACTGACGAGGGCATCGACGTTCCGCTAGGCGTGAGCCTCGCGCCGGTGCGAGGAGGAAGGAGCCGTCATGAAGCCGCTTGCTGCGACCGGCTTGTGTCTTCTGTGTCTCGGCGTGGGTGCTGTGCTGAATGCCCAAGAACCCACGCTGAAGGTGGTTCACATACGTCCGAACCTTGACACTGAGAAGCTTCAATACCTTCTGTCCACGGAACGCAAATCGGTGTTCGAGCGGAACATGAACCTCAATGAGCAGCAAAGCGAGATCTTTTGGGGCGTGTATCATCGGTATGAAAAGGAGAAGGACCAGCTTGAGGCGAAACGGCTTCGCTTGCTCGGTACCTATATTGAAAAATATTCAGTACTCACCAACGACGATGTGGTGAAGATCGTCAAACAGTCGGGCGAGAACCAGCAGGCGGATCTTGCACTGAGAAAAAAGTATTTCGATATTTATAGTAAGAAACTGGATCCGGTTACCGCCGCCCGCTTCATGCAACTCGATGATATCGTCGGGATGGTCACACGCCTTGCGATCCTGGGCAATCTGCCGTTGATCGGGGATGTGCCTCACGTCGCTTCATCTGGGGCATCCGATGAAAAGTCAGCCCAGCCGCCGAATCCGGAAACAGCGCCGACGGTGGACCAGCCTTCGACGGAAACAGTGAAATAGCGCTCGCTCATTTATGGAACTGCGAGGAGGCCTCATGCGTCGTTCACGATTGCTGTTCATCGTGATAGGGATGCTGTTCATGACCGGTGAAGCATATGCCGGCATGGATGTGTTCGTCTATCCCAGCAAAGGTCAGACCAAGGAACAACAGGAACAGGATGAGTTTAGTTGTTATAAATGGGCTAAAGAACAAACGGGATTCGATCCTACTCAACCGATGCAGCAGACGGCTGCGCCTCCCCCTCAGGGCGGAGCCGCGAAGGGCGCAGCAAAAGGTGCCGCGATCGGCGCGATCGGAGGCGCCATTGGCGGCGACGCAGGCAAGGGAGCGGCGATCGGCGCAGGGGTAGGTGCAGCGGGAGGAGCAGCGCGCCGCCGGAAGGGCGAGCAGCAACAAGCCGCCGCCCAGCAAAAAGCAAAGCAAGAGTACAACGCGCAGGTAGACGGCTACAAGCGGGCCTTCTCTGCCTGCATGACGGGGCGAGGGTACACCGTCAGTTAATCGGCGACTGATTCCTCGACCGACAGGAACGCGAATTGAGACCTCACTCACCTTCTTTAACACACACATGGTTCGGCATCTTGTGCTGTTCGATGTGGCTCTCGGCGTTCTGTGCGGCAAGCGTATGGGCGGCCTCGGATCTTGACATTCCTAAGCCCACCGATCCGCTCATGCCTGCGCCTCCGCCGCCTGCCTTAGAGGCGTCCGTCGTCAATCTTGAAGTTCAGCTCACTGCCGAAGGACTGGCTGCCGCTGTCGATGACGGCTTTCCTCAGGGCGCGGCGCGCGAGAACGATTGGAGTGAGGCCGTCACGCTGGGAGCGCAAGAGGACATTCAGTTCTTGTATCGCGTCGTCAGGGGACCGTTTCGATACCGTATGGATCATGATCAGTTTCACGTGTCGTTTGACCAGGTGCGCTATCGAGTTTGGGCGCGCAGGAATCGAGGTGAGGGGTTCGTCGAAGGCCGCTGCGGACATGGCGATGATCCGCCCAAGCGGCTGAATCTTTCCGCCCGGTCGGCACTCTCCTGGACCGACCGATGGCGCATGCAATCGCAGACCACTTTCGACGAGCCTGTGTTTGTCGAGCCCTGCCTGCTCACGGGTCTCGATGTCGATGCGACACCTGTGTTGAAAGCGGTGTTGCAACCGAGGCTCGCGGCGCTGGCGGAGAGCATCGACCGGATCGTGCGCGAGCGGACGGAAGCCAAACAGCGCGCGGAGATGGTGTGGCAGAAGCTTCAGGA
>DASTFK010000134.1:0-5479 GCA_035719945.1 Nitrospira sp. | reverse complement strand
CTGCAGCCGCTCGATCGGCTTGCGGTAGAGCATCAAGGGATGGCGGCTGGCGAGAAAACCAAACGACTCAATTTCATGAGCCTGCTTTTGAGAGGCCGGATAATCATCCGGGACGGGGAGCGGACCTGATCCCGCGTCGGGTCCCGCATACAGCCGCCACAGCAAGGCCGGCCTCGTCAGCTCACCTGAGAGAGAATCCAAGCAGCCGGCGCGAACCAGCGCGCGGGCATGCCCGGGCTCGGGCTTCACCCGTCGCAAAAAATCCTGAAACGACCGATAGGGGCCCCTCTCGTTGCGCTCTGCCATGAGCGTGGTGCCGATCGTTTTCGGGATGGTCTTCACTTGCATCAAGCCGATCCGCAGGCGATCTCCTTCGCCACAATAGGTCCAGTCACTGGCATTCACGTCCGGCGAGAGAATTGCCAGCCCCATGCGCCGTGCTTCGGAAAGGTAGGCGAAGGTCGAATAAAAGCCGCCTTCATTGCTGAGGACGGCTGCCATAAATTCTGCAGGATAGTGCGCCCGGAGGTAGGCAGACTTGAATGAGACCTGGGCATAGCTGGCCGAATGGGGCTTGCAAAAACTGTAGCCGGCGAAGCTCATGATCATCGTCCAGATCTTGTCGATGGTGGCGGGGGAAGCGCCGTTGTTCTCGGCGCCGCGGCAAAACTGATGATAGTAGTCCCGCAGCTGCCGGTGCTTATGTTTCTTGCTGATGACCTTTCGGAGTTGATCCGCATCTTCGAGGGAGAAATCGGCGAGCGCCATGGCCACCTTCGTGACGTCTTCCTGATAGACCATGATGCCATGAGTCTCTTCCAAAATGGATTCGAGCAACGGATGCAGCGGGACATGCGATTGTCCATGCGCGCGCCGGATGAAGTCGTTCACAAAGGTGATTGCGGCTGGCCGGACCAGCGACGACACCACCACCAGATAATCGAAGACGTTCACCGACGCGAGACGGTCGGACGGCATGTCGCTCCAGAGCTTTCTGAGCAAGAGCCTGGTGGCCGGAGATTCGATGTAAAAACAGCCGATGGTGTCGCCGCGTCGGATGAGGTCCTGCGTGGCGTTATCATCCAGTGGATCCCAACTCGCATAGTCGATGACGCGGCCCGTGTGACGGGCCACTGCGGCAATGGCGTCACGGATGACGGCCAGTGACCGGTTCCCCAACAGATCGATCTTGACGAGTCCCGCGTCCTCTGTTTGATCCTTTTCCCACTGAATCACCGGCAACCCTTTCACGGTAAACTCGACCGGCACATACCGCCGGATGTCGTCGGGCACGATCACGACCCCGCCGCAATGCATGGAAAGATGGCGAAAATGGTTTTGCGCGCGAAGGGCGTCTGCGAGGATGGCCGGCCACGGCGCGTGAAGATTCAGCGTCCGGCAGAGCCGATTCACCCATTGTTCGTTGGTTGGAGCTTCGGCAAAGTGCAGAAGATCCTGTTGCCGGGTGACACGCGCGGCGACCGCCGTGATTTCTGCTGCGGGGATTCCATGGACTTTGGCCGTTTCGCGGATCGCGGCCCGGAAGCCGAGACGGTTTTGATTCGCCACCATGGCCGCCTGGCGTTCGCCGTATTGTCGGAACACCCAGTCGAGAATTGGATCCCGCTCATCCCACGGAAAATCGATGTCGATGTCGGGCGGATCTTTCCGGCCGGGATTGAGAAACCGCTCGAAGAACAAATGATGTTTGAGCGGGTCGACATGCGTGATCTGGAGGCAGTAGGACACGATCGAAGCGGCCACCGACCCTCTACCGCACGTACGGGGCGCCTGGCGGACGATTTCCTCCACCACGAGAAAGTAATGGGCAAAACGTTTCTGCCGGATGACGGACAACTCCTTTTCGACTCGTTCGCGAACTTCGCGCGACAGGCTGCCATACCGTCCGAGAGCTCCTTCGTAGGTTTTCTCTTTCAGGAGAGCAAAGGCATCCTCATCCTTCATCCGGCGGAAGGCAGGGAAAAGGGTGTCGCCGAAACGCCAATCGCTATGGCAGGCTTCGGCGATGCGGACAGTGTTCTCCAAGGCTTGGGGAACGTGGGGGAATTGCCGGGCCATGCGGGCGCTGGACATCAGCCATTGTGCGGGTGTGGCGCATACGTCGTTCGACAGCCGTGAGAGCGTCGTGTTCATCGCGATCGCGCGCAACAGCCGATGCGTCGAGCATTCCTCCACTCGTGAAAAGTACACGCGATTGGTGGCCACAGGGGGAAGGCCGAGGCGACGGCTGAGCAGCAGCGTGTGATGCATCACCGGCCCGGGCGTCAATTCTACATACAGATCGTCACGGGATTCCGCCGCCCATGTCAGGAGGGCGGACTCATCGTCGGTCGCCACAATCAGGCCGTCGCGGAAACGCGACACGGCTCGGAGAAAATCGAACGACGGGTCTCCATGCCGTTCCGATAGGAGGCGACACAGCGAGGCATAGCCGTCCGGTGTTTTGACCAAGAGGAGTGCCCGATGGTCAGCGGTGGTCAACTCGGCGCCGAGCAGGGGGCGAAGACCCTGCTGTTTGGCCTCCTCCACAAATCTGATCGCGCCGTACAATCCATTCGTATCGGTCAAGGCCATAGCAGGAAATCCGCACCGTCGGGCCGAGCGGCACAGCGCTTCCAGCGACGACACGCCGCGCATGGCCGAATACTCGGAATGGACGTGCAGGTGTATGAACACAGGCGTCATCGCAGGGTTTTCCCCCAGCACAAAGCCTGCTCGCCGAATTTCGCTCGAATCGCATCCAGGGCGGCGGACAGCCGATGCGACGCGGGCGGGACGGATGTCGCCTCGTCAAAGAGCGACAGTTGTTCGGCCGGCGACTCCAGCCTATCGATCTGCAGCGTCAGGCGTGTGACCCGCACCCGCCGGCGCAGACACCGGTAGAAGAGACGGGTGAGTACCGGTTGAAGGTCCGCTTCCCAGCATGTGCCATGCGGCAATCGTTCATGTGCCGTGCACTCGACGTGGTCGCTGTGCCGAAGAAAAAGCCGCAGACGCCGACACACCCGCTGTTGCTGACGAAGCGTGGCGCAGAGCGCCTCCAGCAGTCCATACAGCCGTCCGAGCAGGAGAGGATCGTCCACTTCGTCAGGATCGAGGGGGAGAGTCCGTTCAATCATCGGCTGTGCAGCCGGCGGATGAACCGGCGAAGGATCGATGCCCAACGCCCAGTTCTGCAGGAGAGTGGCGGACGTGCCGAAGACGGTTTGCAGCTGCGCCAGCGAGACCGAGGCGATCGCACCGAGTGTGCGAAGGTTCAAATCCTCCAATCGCTGGACGATCAGTGACGTCGAACTGCGGGAGAGACCGGGGAGCAACATGGTCGGTAGGGGGGCCAGAAACGGCGGTTCCGAGCCGGGATGAATCCAAAGGACTTGTGGCGGCCGTTTCAACGTAGCGGCAGCCAACTGCGAGACAAGCTTGCTGCCGGCCAATCCGATCACGCTCTCCCATCCCCGGTGACGGGTCAGGTCCCGTCCGATGCGGGTAGCGGTATCGATGGGTGGACCGAAAAGCCGTGTCGTGCCGGTGAAGTCGAGAAACAATGAGCCCGGTCGAATGGATTCCCATGCCGGCGCACAGGAGAATACTCGTTGTTCGAGTTCGCGATGCGCAGCCTGCACACGCGATGAGTCGGGAGGCACGATTCGTAGTGCCGGACACATCATCCGCGCCAGTTCGACCGACATGCCAGGCTGGAGACCCTCTGCCGATGCTTCGGGAGAAACTTCCCGAATCAATGCCCGCGAAGTGTGAACAGGGGCCACGGCCACCGGTCGGTTTCGCAGTGCCGCGTTTTGAGCGCGCGCCAGCGCAATTTCGAATGAAGGAATGTACAAACAAGCGATCTGCCGGTCCATTATCACAAGGCATTGGGTTGTATCCAATGGTTACAAACAGTCGCTCCGAAGTCAATTCCGAAAAAACCCTATTTGCATCAGCCGCTTGGGCTGTGTTACGTTCTCCACCTTCGCACCGTTTAGACGGCTGCGCCTACACCTCGCTCCGGACGCGTTCCGGGGCCTTTGTCCAGGAGGATCCCTGCATGGAGCTCTACGAGTCTCTGTTCATTATTCGTCCGTCCGTCTCCGATGAGGAGACAAATGCGCTCATCGAGAAGATGAAAGCTGTCGCTGAGAGAACCGGCGCCCAGTTCATCAAGTCCGAAAATTGGGGCCGCAAGAAACTGGCCTATGAAGTGCGGCGTGAGCGAAAAGGCACGTACGTGTACTTTTATTTCAAGGCGCCGAACAATACGGTCGGCGAGCTGGAGCACGCCTACCGCCTGGAAGACAACATCATCAAGTTCCTCACGGTTCACCTCGAAAAGGAACTGGTGCCGCGTCGCGTTGAGGCACCGTCCGAGGAGTTCACTGGTGGCCGGGTTTAACAAAGTCATCCTCGTCGGAAACCTCACCCGCAATCCCGAACTGCGGTACACGCCGAGCGGAACCCCGGTCGCCTCCCTGGGATTGGCGGTGAGCCGGCGGTACAAACAGGGTGATGATCTGAAAGAGGAAGTGTGTTTTGTGGACATTGTCGTGTTCGGCAAGCAGGCCGAGCATTGTGGGCAGTATTTGAGCAAGGGAAACGGCGTCATCGTGGACGGACGGCTGCAGCAGCGGCGGTGGGAGACCGAGGACGGTCAAAAGCGCAGCAAGCATGAAGTCGTCGCGCAGACAGTCACCTTTTTGCCGAAACGCGGTGACGGCGGCGGCGCCCATGCCGGCGGCGGCGATACCTCCACGCAGCAGGAGGATCCGAATTACGAATACGAAGAACCGCAATAACTGTGAGGGAGATTATGGAACGGGAACGTGCCGGGAGTGGTGGACGGGGTGATGGGGGCGGCGGAGGCCGGTTTTTTCAACGGCGCCGACCCTGCCGGTTTTGCATCGAAAAAGGCTCTATTGATTTCAAGGACGTCGGGCTCTTGCGGAATTTTCTGACCGAGCGCGGTCGGATCGTGCCGCGCCGGATTTCGGGCAATTGCCTTGGCCACCAGCGCGAGTTGACGACGGCGGTGAAGCGGGCACGGCACATTGCTCTGATCAGTTTTGCCGAAGAGCGCTAAGAAACGGCGTTGGGGATGGCTATCTTTACAGGGATGACGATGGGAGTGCTCACACCGCTGGTGTCGGATATTACAGCAGCAGGGCTCTCATTGGTTGGCGATGTCACGGCCGAGGAGCTGGGGCTTGCAGAAACCGATGCGATTCTCCGCGGACCGGTCTCGGTCAGTCTGGATTTGATGAAGGCCGATGACATGGTCGCCGTGACCGGTGTCCTCGAAGGCACGGTGGTTCGCCAATGCGTTCGGTGCTTGAAGGAGTACGACGATGCGGTGGCGTTTTCGGTGCACGCCGCCTTTGCCCGCGAAGGCAAAGAGTCGAAGGTTGGCGCACGCCAATCGAAACCGGGCGAGCCTCGCAAGGGACGGCCGGGAGCAACAAAAACC
>DASTFK010000133.1:0-2908 GCA_035719945.1 Nitrospira sp. | reverse complement strand
TGGCTGGTCTGGCGCGTTAAGGTGATTCGAGCAACTGAGAGACGAAGCGGAAGAGCGTCTTCAGTGGCGGCTATGGGCGCTTGAGCATAATGGCATCAAAATAGGTTTCGGGCACCGGGTGCGGCAACCGCAACTGCCCGTTCCCAAACACGACGTATTTTTCACACGTGAGCTGCTCCAATCCGATCGGACCCTTGGCATGGAGCCGCGCACTGCTCAATCCGATGTCGCTGCCGAATCCGAATCCCTCCGCGTCGTGAAGGCGGGAAGAGGCGTTGACCAACACGGCGCCCGCGTCCACTTCGCGCGTGAACCGTAAGGCGGACGAGTAGCTCGACGTGGCGATCACAGCGGTCATGCAGGGCCCGTGTTCCGCGATGTGCGCCAAGGCTTCGTCCATATCGACCACCATCTTCACGGACAGGGTGGGCGTCTGGAATTGCCGGTTCCAGTCGTCGTCGGTCGCTGGAACGATGGAAGTATGTCCGCTGATGGGCATTTGTCCCATGAGCGCCAACGTCTTTGGACAGCCGCGCACGTCGACTTTGAATTCGACGAGCAGCCGGTTGATCAAGGCGGCCAGAAAGTGCCTGGCCACCCCTTGCTGCACGAGGAGCGTATCCAGGGCGTTGGTCGCCGCCGGCAGCTGCACTTTTGAATTGATGACGACATTCTGCACCAGCGGCAAATCGACGTCCGCATCCACATACAGATGCGTGATCCCGCCTTCGTGACAGAGGACGGGCATCCTGGCTCCGTCCACCACGGCCTTGCGCAAGCCTGCCCCGCCGCGTGGGATGATCGCGTCGAGCGCCTTACCCGCTCGGATCAGCTCGAGCGCGACGTCTTTCTCTGGACGGTCGACCAGCACCCAAGCGCCATCGGGAATCCCCTGCTCGTGCGCCGCCTCCCGTAGCCCCTTTCCAATGACCTCATGGGTCAGAGCCCAATCGGGTGACCCGCGGAAGACGCTCAGGTTGCCGGATTTGAGGCAGAGGGCGATTGACTCCACCGTGACCAGTGGTTTCAACTCGGAAATGATTCCGATAACACCGATCGGCACCCGCACGCGGGAGACGACGAGGCCGTCCGGCCGTTCCCATCGTCCCGTTACCGCGCCCACCGGGTCCGGCTGGTCGGCGATGACCCGGAGCCGCTCGGCCATCTCCTTAACGTCTTCCGCCACCATACGCACGCGAGCAACGGCGGTTTTGAGCCTGTCATAGTTGAGTTCGGTTCCGAACGATTTCCCCAGGGCGTCGACATCTTTTTCGTTGGCCGCGAGGATCGCCGCCTCGTCGCGGGTAAGCCGATCCGCCATCGCGCGCAAGGCCAGGTCCTTGACGGGTCCAGGAATCAGCCCAAGACTGGATACGTGACCTCTGCATGTTTTCAAGATCTTATCGAGATAAAGCTTAACCGGTACTTCAGGCATTCTCACCTCAGTTTTTGCGGCAAATTAGGAGTCGGACTATAGCACGACATTTTTTGGACAGTAAACTGCCTCATGGCTGCGGCTGTTCCTGTCGTTTTCGTTCCTCCTGTCTCGCCAGCCACCATCCGAGCCAACCCCACACGAAGGCCACCGGGATCAACACCCAGGCCATCTGCGTCGCGGCGATCCCAATCGCCTTCACCGCGTTGACGATCCATCCCGTGACGGCATCACCCCCTCGCGAGACCGCTGTGTCGATGAAGTTTTTGGCCTTGTACTTTTCTTCGCGGCTGAGGACGGTAAAGAGTACCTCTCGAGCAGGCTTCGCGATGGCATACTCGCCCACGCGCCGCACGATCGTAAAGAGAATGAATGACAACAAGATGGGCATCGCTCCAATGACCGCAAATCCCACGACGCTTGCGATGGGCAGGAGGACCAGCGCCGATGCCAACCCGAACCGGCTGATCATGGGTCCGGTCACCAACAGCTGTGCCAGAAACGTCAACACGTTCACGGCAAGGTCCATCACAGCGAACAGCCTGGTGCGACCCTGAGCAGATGCGACTTGTTCGCCCACGAGCCTAGTCTGCTCCAGGTAGAGGAAAGTCGCCGTGGTCGTCAGAAGGAAGAGGTACGCACAGATGCCCAACAGATAGCGCGAGGACAACGCCAGCCGCATGCCGGCCCACATACTGCCGCCGATCGCCTGCCCTCGCCGTTCCATCACATATTCTGGCGCATGTCCAGGCTTCTGTTTCGACCACCGGTCGAGGGCCCTGATGCAGAACCAGCACATGCCGAGCAGCGCAGCCGACACCAGCATCAACGCCGGAATCGGCACGAGATATGTCAAGCCGGTGGTCACCAGCGGTCCCACCATGGCGCCTGTGCTGCCGCCGGCGGCAATGATGCTGAAAAGCCTCGTCCCCTGCTCGGGCCGGAAAATATCGGCCATAAAACTCCAAAAGACGGAGACGACGAACAAGTTGAACACCGACAGCCAGACGAAGAACACGCGCGCGATCCACTGCGGCGCGACATGGCTGGACATCAGCAGAAAAAATCCGACGAGATGACTTGCGAAAAACGCATACACCGTGAGCAGCAACCGCTCGCGCGAAACGCGCGCTGACACATACCCGAAGAGCGGCGCCGCCACCAGCATCGTCGCGAACGTCGCCGTCATCATCCAAGGAAGATGCTGTACTCCTCCCTCGATCGCCATTTCATCGCGCACGGGACGAAGGATGTAGTAGCCGCACAGCAGGCAAAAAAAATACAGAAAGGCCCAGCAGAGCGGCCGGACTTCTTTGAGGTCCGCGCCGGTGAGCGACTGAATCATCGTGCGATGGTCGGTCATGGCGCGGCATCCTGACCGGCCTTGTCGACCTTCGCAAGCAAAAACTTGCGGCCAGCCTTTGGACTTTTTCGGTCCACCTCGTTATGGTATGAAACCAGGTATGCGAATCA
>DASTFK010000132.1:0-4103 GCA_035719945.1 Nitrospira sp. | reverse complement strand
AACAATAGGCTTTCCACTCTCTCCGAGATTTACGCCTACTTTCGCAAGAACCAGACGCCGATCACGTTGCTGTCCCCGACCCCCTACAACCTCCTGGGTCTTGGCCGTTGGATCAACAAGTTTGATCACGTCAACTACTTCGACAGCTTCGATGGCACGCATCCTAAGATCACCGTCCCGCGCGAACACGGTCCCCATGAGTTTCGATCCATCGAGGATGTCAACAACTACCTCCTGCGTCACAAGGAGGTGCGCGCACACCTGAAGAAGCGCGGCGCCGGCAAGCTCCTGCTCGTCATGTTCGATGAGGAGACCGAGGATATTGCGCGCGAGCTCGGGCAGGAGATTGCGCTGCCGCCCGCAAAGCTCAGGAGGCATATCGATTCCAAGATCGTCACCACCAAGCTCGGCAACGACGCCGGCATAGCGAGCGTTCCCAACGTCATCGGCAAGGCAACGAGCTGGTCTAGCCTCAAGAAGCTTGCGGCCAAGGAGAAGCTCGGCACCGACCTCGTCGTGCAGCTCCCATACGGAGATTCGGGCCGCACGACGTTCTTCATCAAGACCGAGGAAGATTGGAAGAAGGGGTCGGATAAGGTCGCCGGCGGGGAATTGAAGGTGATGCGCCGGATCAATCACTTGCCGGGCACGCTGGAAGCCGTTGCCACGCGTCACGGCACGCTCGTCGGTCCTATGCAGTTGGACATCACCGGGTTCTCTGAACTGACGCCCTACAAGGGCGGCTGGTGCGGAAACGACGCCTTTACGCGCGGCTACGCAAAGGAACGGCGCACTGTGCGCACCATGGCGAGGAAGCTCGGCAACCGGCTGTACAAGGAGGGCTATCGCGGCGTCTTCTGCATAGATTTCCTCATCCATACTGACACGCACGACGTCTACCTAGGTGAAATCAACCCGCGTATATCCGGGGCGAGCCCCCTCACCAATCTGATCACCTCGACCTACGGCGGCTGCCCCATCTTCCTGTTCCATATGCTCGAGTATATGGACATCGACTGGGAGCTCGATATGAACAAGGTGCAGGATCGCTGGAACGAGTTCGACAACTGGAGCCAGCTCGTCCTTAAGTATCCGAAAGACGAGGTCGGGCTTATCACCAAAGCGCCAGCTTCCGGCATCTGGCGCATGGACGACAAGGGCGAGATCACACTCGTGCGCCAATCCATAGATTGGTCGCTGGTCTCCGGCGAGGACGAAGCCTTCTATCTCCGTGTCTATACTGCTGGCGACTATCGCTACTACGGAGCGGACATGGGCATCCTTGTCTCGCGCGGGCGCATGCAGACCGACGACCGCCAGCTCGTGCCGCGCGCCAAGGCTTGGGCCAAGGCCATTCACGACCGGTTCGAGACGGTTCCCGTTTCCGCCACCGCCCCGGCCGTGGTGCCGGAGCCCGACGGCGTTCAGAAGATGTTCTAAGGCGGGCGATGCGCTCGTAAAGTTAGACGCAAATCGCGTCTGGCTTCAGACACCTGGGCAAATGACGAGGCCGATATTGAGGCGGTCGCGTTAGCCAGCGGTCCCGCTCCCGGAGTTATGGTGCTGTCGCACGGCTCGCAAGCCGGAACATTGCAGATCTTCTATGGGCGAGCGGCCATCAACCCTCGCGGTTCATCCGATACGGACGTCTCGTATTACCAGCTAAGGATTGGCGACCAGACCAGTCGCTACCATGATCCCGAGGCCGACGAATGCGATACCGATGGCAGTTGAAATACGTTGTCCTTGGGGAACGACCTTTTCCACAAAGACAACCAGCGTCAGCAGCAACATCCAAGCCAGGCTCATGAGCCCAGCGGCGACGAGCACCGCAAAAAGTGCCCAGCAGCAGCCGAGACAATAGCTACCGTGCGAAATACCCATCTGAAGTGCCCCGAGCCTTCCGTCACGCCAGTGCTGCGCCACGAAGGCAAGGGGAGAGCGGCAATGACTGAGGCAGACTCGCTTGAGTGGCGTGAACTGATAGAGACCAGCTGCGACAAGGGTGGCTCCGAGTGCAATGGGCTTCCAGCTGACCAAATCCGTCGGCGTAATAAGCGTTGCTAAATTGCTTCCAACTTGGCCGAGGACATAGACGACAGCGCCCGCAACCAACCACACTAGAAGGTAGCCGGCGACGAAGGTCCAGGTTGGGACGGCGGTGGGGCGTTCGTGTTGGGCCTGAGCCGAGACGAAGACTAAGATCATCGGCGCCGTGGCCGGGAGCATCATCGCGGCCATCATCACAGTCCATACCCCCAGAAAGACGCCTGCACTCGCAAACGACCAACCGGCAGCCGGCATGCCGCTCATGGCCATGTCACTCATGCCCTCCATTGGCGCATTCATGCTGAGAGCCTGATAGACGGTCAGCGCCCAGGCGGCACCCGTCAGCACGGTAAGCGCGGCCAACAAACCTAACCGTGCGCGTCCCAAGGGGGACCCAGGGCGCAGCCAACCGAACCGTGGAATGTAGTCTGGTATCAAGTTGGACAAGGAATGCGTCCCTGATTCAAGCCGCAGTAGGACCCGACCAATCGAATGGGATGTGCTTGCTGGACCAATTTTCGCCGGTCCAGTTGAAGCCGAATCCGTCAGTGTGTAATTCGACCGAATGACCCCAGGTGGCGATTTGACCGGGGCCTACCTCGGAGCCTGGAGGATTGATGGTCTGAACTCGTTTCCCTGCAGGCGTTGTGGGTCCGGATAGGGCATTTGCCCGTCCCACTACCCGGCCCGGGATCTCGGCCCGCCAGTGCGCCAGATCGTCGGCAACTTCAAATGTTATGGGTGCGAACTCGACGCCCCGGAACTCACCGATCTTCGTGGCAAAAATAGCCGGCCATCCTCCGGCTTGCCCCCCGAAGATCGTCTGCAAAGCCTGGCGTTGTCGTTCATTGGCCCTTTCGTCGATGAAGAGACCCATCCGAACTTTGGCTTCATCAGTCCAGATGTTGCCTTCGAAAGCACCAAGTCCCAACAGATTGAAACCGTCGAGTCGAACGTCGCCGAAATGTCCCTCGCGGACATGCCAAGCGAGCATACCTGCGCAGGCATTGTTGGTCGGTGCCTGGGCAAATTCACAAGGGCAGGGAATGTTGCAGCTGCAGATGTCGAACCAATCACCTGCAAGACGCCATCCGGGAATGGTGTTCATCGCACCCTACCTCCTAGCGCGATTGGCGCCACACTACTCCTTGTTCAGATAGTTTTTTTCCAAGAATTCGGACCTGAAATTTTGCGGCGGAGTGGGAATGTCTGGCCGACCCTCTGGCGTGAAGTCCATGAGATTCCAATACGGCCACACGGTGTCGACGTGATTCGCCGACAGTTCAGTTCCCCAGAAATGGAAAATCTTTCCATCCTGTCTCCTGAATACGTGCATCACTGGCCACTGCATATCATCGGAGTCTCCCTGGCATTTGTAATCGGCTTGATAGGAAGACTCCGATCCGGAAACCAGCGCGATCTGCGACCATCCACGTTGCTTGGCCCACGCAGTGATTCGATCGGCGGGGGCTTTGGCAATTGCGACAAACGCGGCATCTTGAGTGACAGAATAACAGGTGCGATCAAACCCATCGACCAGCGACGTACAGCTTGGACAGGGATGGTCCCAGTTCGGACCGTACATCCACGAGTAAAGCAGGAGGGTGTTTTTGTCTTCGAATAACTCGGAGAATTTCACACTCTTCCCTACTTTCCCATCGTTGGCCCATTGGAAGACGTAGTCGTCTTTCAACTGCCCGCCGAGAGGGAGACTGCGGCGCTTTTCCGCCACAGATTTTACTTTGTCGACGAGCTCTTGTTCGTCTTTAAGCAACGCGTCGCGCGCATCGCGATACTCTCTGCTTTCGTTTGGATACCGTAGACTCATGATCGGGTCCTCTTTGAAACTAATATCCAACGCGATGCAGCTGAATCCGTTCAAGAGATCGCGGTTACTGAGTGTGGGAGGACAGTGATAGTCTGCGGGGGTATTTCCGACAGAAGCCTCGCTAAGTCACCAGCTTTGCCAATGAAAATAAAACAGAACCGAAGCGCGCCCTTCGATCCCATTCAAGAACGAAGATCCAATTACGAGAAACCAGACCTCGTAGGTT
>DASTFK010000131.1:0-6856 GCA_035719945.1 Nitrospira sp. | reverse complement strand
GAAGACGGCCCGCATGAAGTGCTGATGGCGAGGGGCGGACTGTATGCCGGCTTGTATGAGGCGCAATTCCAGATCTAACCTCCGTCACGGGCGTGTCAGAATTTTATGGTCTTGATCTATGAAAACGATCCGCTGGATAATGAAGATGCGCGTGGACGGTTCTACCATGTCTGCCGTGGGCGGATTGTCAGAACCGAAATTCAATTGCCGTCAGGCGAGAGCGTGTATGAGTGTCCGGAATGCGGTATTGACCTCGAGCCGGAAGATTTTTGGATCGCGCGGCAGAAAGGATCGGTGTAGACACGATGGCTAGCAGCGCAGGCCGGAAGACCGTGGCCGTCATGCGGGGGCTCATGATGCTCTGCGACAGTTGCTATGACCAGGTTATGGCCGAGAAGCTCACGGACCACAAGAATTTCGTCCAGAACTATGAAGCGCTCTTTGATACGATTTGTCCCGGGTGTACGGACATCAACCGACCGCTCGTCGATGATATGTTGGGGAGTTCCGAGTAAGGTACAGGCAAGCCCGCCCGCTATTTGCACTCTTTTCCATTGAAATACATGCACGTCGACTCTCCTGATTTGACCTTCCAGGTCTTGATCAGGGGCAGTTGACCGTTGCCACGCATTTCGACGACAAAATCGACCAGGCCGGAGACGGGGAGTTTGTCCATGTGTGGCTGGCCGGCCTCTGGCACCTCGATAAAGAACACGGAGCCGAGCGTCGAAATCAGCACCCGGTGGTTGTCTTTGTCGACCTGAATGACAGGACTGTAAAAACTCTTGTCCTCGGCACTGGCGAGAGCGGCGAAATAGAGCAGGCAAAAGGCGGGAAGTATCGTACGCAAATAGGGCATAGCGACCACTCCTTCCTAAAATAAGGTCGAAGATGACGTCATTATACGAAACCCCTCGAAAGGAAGGAAACTGCTATTTCTTACGGGCTTAGAGGCTAGATTGGAAGGATGCTGGCGGGAACGACCGACCCGTTCTTGATCCAATACCCACGGACCTCCGGACGCGCTTTGTCCATGAGTGACACCAGCATGTAGATGGGCAGCGCGAGGTTGAGCCGGCTCCAATTGTCTTCCCACTCAGTGGCAATCTTGATGTCGGTAATCGACGGTCTCGCGGGGTCGTGAGGATGCGAGTGGTAGACGACCTGCAGCGTCAATCCCTGTTTCCGCATGTCTTTGACGGCCTGAAACATTTCCTGCGCATCCATGATGAAGGCGATTTCGGCCCGCTCTTCCGGCGACAGGCGTGAGAGGTGCTCGACCTTGGCGTCGTCGAAGGAGGCGGCCTGCGCGGCACCGTCCAGGCTGACCACATTCTTGATGCGGTAGACCCGGGTAACCGTGTTATTCGTCCCCGCAAGGAATCCGCAACATTCGAACGGATCGAGCTCGCGCGCATGAGCGACGAGGTCGTCAAGAATCTGTTGTGGGATGCTCAGGTCGGACACGTTAGATGGAGCAACTGACCGTGTAATCGCTGGAGAGGTCTTTGATGCTCGGATTGGGACCGCAGAGCGGGCACGCCGGATCCTTGGGGCGGCCGACCTTTCGAAACTTCATCTCGAGCGCGTCGTAGATCAGCAGTTTGTCTGCCATGGTTTCACCGATGCCGAGAATCTCTTTGATGGCTTCCGAGGCTTGGAGAATACCCATCGTGCCGGCCAGCACACCCAGCACGCCGGCTTCCTGGCAATTCGGCACCAACCCGGCCGGAGGAGGCTCGGGATACAGGCAGCGATAGCAGGGGTAACCCGCATGCGGCTTGATCGTGGTCAATTGCCCTTCGAAGCGGAACATGCTCGCTGAGATCAGTGTTTTCCGGGCAAAGAAGCACGCGTCATTGACCAGAAAGCGCGTGGTGAAATTGTCAGACCCGTCGAGAATGACGTCGTAGGCGCTGATCAGGGAGAGGATGTTGTCCGCATCGACGAGCTGATGATAGGCGTTGACGGTGATCTCGGGATTGATGGCCGTCAAGGTGCGCTTTCCCGATTCCACTTTGGGCTGTCCGACCGTCGCGGTCGTATGGAGGATCTGCCGCTGGAGGTTGGACAGGTCGACGACGTCCCCGTCCACCAGCCCGATGGTGCCGATGCCGGCCGCGGCCAGATAAAGACCGGCAGGCGATCCCAGTCCACCGGCGCCGATGAGCAGTGCTTTGGCTTTGCTCAGCTTGAGCTGGCCCTTGCCGCCGACGTCCTGCAGGATGATGTGGCGGCTATAGCGTTCGATCTGTTGCTCGGTCAGTTCCATGCGTTATTCCACGACGTTCAATTCGATCGGATCGACGACGCAGCCTTTGTGGCGCAGGCCCTGAAGCGCGCGCTCGATCTCGGCGATCTCGCCGGACAGTTCGACGTCGACCCATCCGGTCGTCTCACGAACATCGGCGCGGCGCACGTTGGTGACGACGTTGTATTCCCTGCCGATTTGATAAATGATCGGTTCCTTGACTTTGTCTTCCGGAAACCTGACATGGAAGCGGAGGTGTGCCATTATCGACCTCCTGCAATGGCGGGAACAATCGACACTTCATCGCCGGCTTTGAGCGAGGTGTCCTTTCCCTTCAAGAATCGGATGTCTTCCTCATTGACGTAGATGTTCACGAAACGGCGCAGTTCTCCGCTGTCATCGCACAGACGCGCTTTGATGCCCGGATGTGCCGCATTCAAATTCTCGATCAGGTCGAGGATAGAGCCCGCTGCGATCTCTACTTCGCCTTGGCCCTTGGTCAACGGTCTCAGTGGAGTCGGGATTCGAACTTTGATCATGCGTCACCGCCGCCGTTCTTGCCCATCTTGAATGTTTTCTCGAACGCGACGAGGCTGGGCTGGATCCGGAATGGTCTGCCCACCGCGTCGACGACGGCTTCTTGGGTCTTCAAGCCGTTGCCCGTCACATAGGCCACGGTGACGTCGCCCTTCTTGATCGTGCCGTCTTTCACCAACTTCTGGAGGACACCGATGGTCACGCCGCCTGCCGTTTCGGCAAAGATGCCTTCCGTCTGTGCCAGCAGCTTGATGGATTCCACCACCTCATCGTCCGTCACCATGTCCATCGACCCCTGGCTTTCTGCCGTCGCCTTCAGCGCATAATAGCCGTCGGCCGGATTGCCGATCGCCAGCGATTTGGCGATGGTCTTGGGCTTCACGGGCTTGAAGAAATCGCGCCCGGCCTTGAAGGCCGTCGAAATGGGGGAGCAGCCTTCCGCCTGCGCACCGTTAATTTTCGTGCGCACGTCATTGATCAGGCCCACCGCCTTCATTTCATGAAGGCCTTTCCAGATCTTGGTGAGCAGGGAGCCGGAGGCCATGGGAATCACCACTTGGTCGGGCGTGCGCCAGCCGAGTTGCTCGACGGTCTCAAAGGCCAGCGTCTTGGATCCTTCGGCATAATACGGCCGCACATTGATGTTGACGAAGGCCCATCCATGCTCGGCCGCGATTTCGCTGCAGAGGCGGTTGACGTCGTCGTAATTGCCTTCGACCTCCACGACGTTGGGCTTGTAAATCAGGTTGCCGAGAACCTTGGCGGCTTCCAAATCGCCGGGAATGAACACGTAACAGCGCATACCGGCCGCCGCGGCGTGTGCGGCGACTGAATTCGCCAGGTTTCCGGTGGAGGCGCAGGCCACCGTCTCGAAGCCAAGTTCCCGGGCCCGGGTCAGGGCCACTGCGACGACACGATCCTTGAACGACAAGGTGGGGTGGTTGACCGTGTCGTTCTTGATGTACAACTCGTCGATCCCCAAGTAGGCCCCCAAGTTCTTCGCCCGGACCAGCGGCGTCATTCCGGCATGTGGACCGAGGTAATTGGTGCCTTCCACCGGGAGCAGGTCGGCATACCGCCACATGCTCCGCGGCCCCTCCTCGATCTTCTTACGCGAAATGATCTGCTTCAGTTCAGCGTAATTGTACTTGACCTCGAGCGGGCCGAAGCACATTTCGCACACGTGAATGGCCTTCGTCGGATATTCCTTCCCGCATTCCCTGCACACCAGCGCTTTCATCTTGGCCATCGTCGCACCATCCCTGATTATGAAACGAACAGACGCACTTGCTGTATGTTGTTACGGTCGCACGGCACAACCCGCATAGGGATCGCCGTCGTCGAAGAGCTCGGTAATCGTCGGATGCTCGCCGCAGAGCGCGCATTGAGGATTGCGCTTGACCTTGATTTCCCTGAAAAGTGTCTTGCGGGCGTCGAAATCCAGGAGGCGGTCGGTCAACGGCCGGCCGATTCCAAGCACCAGTTTGAGCGCCTCCGTGGCTTGAATCGTTCCGATGATACCTGCAAGCACCCCGATGACTCCAGCCTCCTGGCATGAAGCCACTAGTCCGGGCGGCGGAGGCGTCTTGAACACGCAGCGATAGCAGGCGGATTTCCTGGGGATGATGGTCGTCACGCGGCCGTCGAAGCGCAGGATGCCGCCGTGGACAAGTGGCTTATCGGCAAAGAAACAGGCATCGTTGATGAGAAACTTGGCGGTGAAGTTGTCGACGCCGTCGATGACGACGTCGTAGTCTGAAAACAACTTGAGGGCGTTGCCGGCCGTCAGTCGTTCTTCGTACATCGACACCGAGACATCGGGATTGAGCGCTTGGATTTTCTCTTTTCCAGACAGCACCTTGGGGCGGCCCACGTCGGGCGTATGGTGAAGAATCTGCCGCTGCAGGTTGGTCAGATCGACGACGTCGCTGTCGATCAAACCGATGCGCCCGACTCCGGCGGCCGCCAGATACAGCGCGGCAGGCGAGCCTAAGCCGCCGGCACCGACGAGAAGAATTTTCGCTTTCGCGATCTTCTTCTGTCCCTTGCCGCCGACCTCCGGCAAGAGAATATGCCGGCTGTAGCGGGAGATTTGCTCTTCGGTGAATTCCATGGTGACTCGTTAAATATTAAAGTATTTCTCGATGCTGATATAGCGTTCACCTGTGTCACAAAGGATTGTCACGACGTTCTTCCCCGGACCCAGTTCCTCCGCGACCTGCTGAGAGGCAAACACGTTCGCTCCCGCAGAGATGCCGACCAGTAGCCCTTCCATCTTCGAGAGCTGCTTGGCTGTCTGGTACGCCTCGTCATCGGTCACTTTGATGACACGATCGAGGATTTTGCGATTCAAAACCTGCGGAATGAACCCGGCGCCGATCCCTTGAATCTTGTGCGGACCCGGATCGCCGCCTGAAAGCACCGGAGAGCCGGCCGGCTCGACGGCGATCACCTTGACGTTCGGATTCCGCTCCTTGAAGACTTCGCCGCAGCCGGTGATCGTTCCGCCCGTGCCGACGGCCGCGACGAACGCGTCGATTTTGCCGTCCAGCGCTTCCCAGATTTCCGGCGCGGTCGTCCTCTTGTGCATGGCCGGATTGGCAGGATTCGAGAATTGGTCCGGCATGAAATAGGACGGGTTCTGCACCAACAGGCTTTCCGCTTCCCGAATCGACCCTTTCATCCCTTCCCAGGCCGGCGTCAACACGAGCTGAGCGCCGTAGGAAGAAAGCAGACTCGCGCGCTCCATGCTCATGCTCTCCGGCATCACGAGGATGAGCTTATAGCCTCTCACGGCTGCGATTAGGGCCAGACCGATGCCCGTGTTGCCGCTGGTCGGCTCGACGATGGTGCCTCCCGGCTTGAGCTTGCCCTGCCGTTCCGCCTCATTGATCATGTTCAGGCAGATGCGGTCTTTGACGCTCCCACCGGGGTTGAAAAACTCGACTTTTCCGTAAATCGTGGCGCTGCCGGGTTTGGACAGACGGTTGAGACGAACCAACGGCGTCCGGCCGATCAGCTCGGTGATCTCCTTATGCATGACCATGCTCATCAGCCGCCACCCATGTAAAACAGAAATTCCAAGCGATCGCCTTCCTTCAGCGCGGTCGTGGCCAGTTGCTCTCGTTCGACCATGCTGTCGTTGACCTCCACGGCCACCATCTGAGGTTCGATCTTCTTGGTCTTCAGGAGATCTAGGACGCTGCCTCCGGGAAACTCCTCAGACTTGCCGTTGATCTTCAGCTGCATGAAATCTCCTAACTTGGCCCAATAATTAAAGAATTCAGACAGGCTAACAAACTGTCTTCGACCTTGTCAAGGCAACGCACCGGCAGGATCCGTTGCTTGACTTTGCCACGCACTCGTCGCCACTATGCCGTTCTTTTGGAGGACGCTTGGGCATGTGGAAACGCAATTTCATGTTCAGGGCGACAGAGGCCACTCCCTTAAATGAATCAGAGAACGAATTGTTCCACGAAACCGATCCGGCCATGGACAGCGCCGGGTTAGACTTAGAGAAGTTTTTGTCCGTTTGGATTCAAGGCGAAGGCGATGATGAACGGCCGGCGGCCTTTACCAACATGTATGTGCGGACCGCCACCCTAGATTTTCAGAAGCGGGTCGGATTTCTCCAGCCTTTACAAGGGCGTACCCATCAAATCAAGCAATTGCTCACACCAGGCCAAAAGGACTACCTGCGTTCGTGGCTGGCGCGGGCGGCGCCCCAGGCATGGGAAGCGACCGACGAACACTTCAAGATGCTTTTTGAGTTGGAATGACCGGTTCCCGAGCCTCGGTGAACATCGGCGGCACCATCTACGTCAGGGCGGCTGTGCTCTGTGTGTGCCTTCTGTTGCAGCCGCAAGGGCTGTTCAGCGCCAACGTCGAAGTGCTCTATGCTCCCAACGATGCCCCGCTCGATCGTCTGGTGACGCTCTATCAGCAAGCCAAGCGTTATATCTACGTCTCGGTATATGGATTAACGTATCCCCGGGCGGTACAAGCGCTGGTTGCCGCGAAGAAACGCGGCGTGGATGTTCGGATGCTGACCGACCAAGAGCGCACGCA
>DASTFK010000130.1:0-2324 GCA_035719945.1 Nitrospira sp. | reverse complement strand
TCCGCACCCATTCGGCCCCTCGCTCGGCGGCGTGAGTCCGCCCAGACCATCCCGCACAATCGTAGAACAGCCGATCGTTCAGATATTGGTCGAACGTCATTCGTGGCTGGCGGTTATGCCGGGCAATTGACGCCGTCCCAGTTTCCTCTCGCCGCTGGAACCCTAAAATGCGTGGAATGTATCGACCTATGCCGCCGGCAAAATGCGCGACCAGAATCCTCAAGGTGGGGAGTTCATCGAGAAGGCCACTGTTGACGAGCCGCACTGTCGCCACCATCAGGGAGAACTCCCAGCCGAGCATGCGGCCCAGGTCGTCGGCATCCATGTGCCGCCAGTCAATGACCTGCGCCAGCGGGTGCACGAAGACATAAAGCCCAAGGTCGGCAGCTGCCTTCCAAAATGGACGTAAGCTTTCGGCGTCGAGGGGCTGCCCCTGAAGCTCAGAGGCGATGACGACCCCGGGGAAACCGAGTTCGAGCGCGCATCTCTTGAGCTCGGCCGGTCCCTCTCGCGGATCGAGTGTCGGGACGTGCGCGAGCCCAATGAATCGGCCGGGATGATCCCGTTCAGCCTGTTTTATGCAGTTGTTGATCAGGCGACAGGTGGCAACATTCGGCTCATCAAGGCCCTGCAGGCAGGAGAGGACCGCAGCATCGATGCCTGCTTGGTCCATCATACGAACATGCGCAGGCAGATCGGCGAGTAAAGGAGTTAACCGGAGAATGGGATTTTGATTTGCGTTGAGGCGAGTGAGGACGGAGCCCTTGCTATTGTCCATCAGCTCGGGCGGCGTATAATGATGTTGGAAATCGACGATCATTCTGGCCCTCCCCCCGAGCCAAACTCTTGCGCCAACCGCATGCACCTATCGGTCACCGCCGTCGCGCCGCCGAGCACGTGTGATGAATTTGAACGTCATCTCACCCCCGCAACGCCTTTTCCAGAAGACCGCTGTTGATCAGCCTTACCGTCGCCACCATCAGCGAAAATGTGCCAGAGGTCGTCCGCATTCACGTGTGCCGAGCCTACAAGTCGCGCTTGGGCAGAACAAGCGAATACAAAGTTGCAGTTCGTATCCAGCGTGAGCCATGAGCTGCGTACTCCGCTCAACGCCTCCATTGGACTCACCGAGATGATGGTCATGACTACTCGCCACTGGATTGAGCTATCCGTCTCCGACACCGGGATAGGCATGACCCCAGGGCAGCAGGCGAAGTTGTTTGAGGAGTTCGGCCAAGCCGACGCCACCATGATGGGCGGCGGCGTCACCGTGACGAGCGATTTCAATCTTTATGGGGTGCCTGCCGACGGAGCGAGGTGCCCGCCAAATGCCTCAGGCGGTGTAGTGATCTCGACGACCGTTGTTGGCGACTCGGACGAACCTATCATCGCTGGATATGTCCGTTCATGGGGGGTGAAGCGGTCATGCCGACTCCGCGCTTGAAACGACGTGAATGACCCGAATGTATGGTGCGGCCGTGCGTAGCAAGAAGATTTCGACGAGTTAGCGGTGAGCGGTCTTGCATCAATGTATCCGGCCTTTGATTGGAGCGCGGGCTCCGGGCCATCATGGATATCAGCCAAGGAGACTGGGGAAACTGCGAAGACTCGCGCGGGCACAAGCGAGCGATCCGACACACGAAGTCCGGCGGCTGGGCTGTACCACAGTCGATTGTGAGGTAGTGGGCGTTTCGCTACTGACGCACACGACATTTGATTGTTTGGTGACTGTGCGGCGCCGGACAGACTCCAATGGCAATTCTCCTTATTCTCCATTCGAGCGCAACCGCGCACGCCTCTGTATATGATTTTCAGCAAAGGGGCACATGCTGACGCGGGAGGTGAGCGATGGATCGATCGAATCCTTTGGAAAGGACCAACCTCTCGATGCGGGCGCTAGAGTTCCTCCTCGACCTACAGGACTTTGATGCGTCCAACGAGGAATCGATAGGCACATTGTGTGTGTTGGCCGAAGAGCTCCAGCCCGGCGCCGTCGTGGGCGGCACCATCATCGACGGGCGCTCGGCTACCTTCGACAGGGTTGTGTTTCCCAGCCTGCCTCCCTCGTCTTTCAGGACGGTCTGTCACAGTCCGATTGGGCCTCCGTATATCGGAACCTGCGCACAGGCGGTGTGTGAGGAAAGAATTGTCGTCTGCGCAGACCTAGCGACTGACACCCGTTTTGATGCCGGGTGGCGTCGTCTGTACCTCGGCCTTGGCCTCCAATCGGTGCAATCCGCTCCCGTATTCAGCTTAAACGGAAAGGGTCTTGGTACCTTCGTCGTAGCGTTAAGGCAGCCACGGGCTTCCTTCGATCTGGAGAT
>DASTFK010000129.1:0-2682 GCA_035719945.1 Nitrospira sp. | reverse complement strand
AACCAAGGGCAACCATGTAGGCGACGGCCAGGGGGTAGGCGATAACATCTATGTGATTACCCATGACCGCTGCACCGAGTGCGTCGGCCATTTCGACGAACCGCAATGCGCCGCTGTGTGCCCGGTCGACAACTGCTGCATTGCTGATCCGGTCTATCCTGAGACAACCGACGTGCTCCTGGAGAAGGCCCGCAAGCTCAACCCTGACAAATCCATCGATGCCGCGAAGGTGTGGAGCGGCGTTCGCAACTGAGTGTCTCGAGTTTCCATCATCTAATATGAGCCCTGCTTCGGTCACGAAGCAGGGCTCGTGTGTTTTAAGCCGCCCGTCCTACCAAATTCATCGTCTGGTAGCTTTCTCGCCATCAACGCAGTAAAATCAATCAAGTAGTAGCTCCCTGCGACCATCCGGCTCCCATCCCTCTCTACTCTTAGTGGAGCCGGTCTTGCCTCTCACGTGCGAGGTGACGCTATGCGCTCTCGATGGATCCTTTTGGGAACCCTACTTTGGACGATCGCCTTCACAGCCCCCACCACGACCCTGGCAAGCACCGGAGACGTCGGCAGCATCGTCGAAAAATTCGTCGTACGGCAATTCCCCGATGCCATGAGCCATTATTGGGTGATCAACGAAACCCAGTGGGACGGAGATGAAATGATCGTCGATGTGCAGACGATCGTCAAAGAGCGGCGCGACATGGAACCGACGTTGAGCCGCTTTCTCCTGTTGATCGTGGCGGGCGAGCTCAAGGGAAGCCAAAACGTCCCGCTCGAGCCGGCTGCCGACTGCCGGACGGAAGACGCCTAAAAAAAACGCCTCCGCCGCTGCGATGCGACGGAGGCGTCTCGGACAAACCTCGCAGCTTTACTTGAGCATGATGAGCTTCCCACCCAGATGGGCAGGATGGAGATGGCAACGATACTTCAAGATGTTGCCGCTCGTCGCATAGAATAGGTCGCTGGTCGGAATACCCACGTACTTGGTCTCACCGGGCTTCAACACCAACTGAGCATTCAAGACAGTCGGCGCTGATTGGGTTTCTTCCGCCGTCAGCAAAAATCCATGCTCTTGCGAAGAGGTGTTGGTCACCTTGATGACCACAGGCCGACCGGCCCGCACTTTGAAGTCAATGGCCGTCGTGGGCGGATACCAGGTCTTGAGGTTGCCGATCTCGATCGCGAACAGCTCGGCATCCACATCCAATTCTTTGAACGGTTGCCCGACGACTGATCCCGTCTCCAAGTCGCCGATCTCGACTCCGCCGGCCTGGTGCGCCAGCGCGGCAGACGCGCCTGCAATGACCATTATGAGGCCGAAAAAGACCCCTAACATCGTCTTGCCCATGACCTACCTCCTTAAGAAAGAAAAAGAGATGTGATTAGGTTGGTAATTAACTACCGACACGATCAGGTAGCCTTGACCCCTCGAACAACCGCTGCTCCGATCCGCGTTGTGTGCGCTCAGGTCCATGATCAGTTGAGAGGCAACCTTATAGCACAGGGGCGAAAACGGAAGCAAGATTGTCTCTACGTCGTTTCGCCTGCTGACAACTACACCACTATCAACAGAAAACCTGTCATATTTTCAATGCGTTGCTATTTCCCTGCCTCGGCACGATTTTCCTTCGTCTCGTCCCCCATCAGGAGATCATAGGGAGCGTAGTCATCGGTCAGCACTGCGCCTGCCCGCCAAGGCTGCGTCCGGCGCGTTGCGAGCAAGGCGATGGCCTCCGAAGGGAGGCGTTGCCGTTCGACCAGAGCGGCGACTTTCTCTGCAAAGTCAGACGTCCCCTGCTTTTCAATCGGCGCACCGACGAAAAAAAGCAAATTTTCCGCTTTTGAACTGGACGGCCACGGCCCTTTGACAGCGTAGGTATCGATCACCGGAAAGGATCGCTTCATCGTTTCTATAACCGCCTCCGCTCGCCTGAGATCGCCGCCAGTTCCCGATGACGCCAGATTGACGACCAGCACGCCAGCCGGCGTGAGATGCCGTCGCAACTCCAAAAAAAATTCATCGGTCGTCAGGTGAAAGGGCACCAGATGACGGGCAAACGCATCGGCCCAGATGAGATCGTACGTCGCCTCCGTTTGGTTCAAGAAGGCTCTCGCATCACGGACATACACGTGATGCTGAAGGGGAACACGATAGGAGAAATACTCTTCCGCCATCCTGACGACCACCGGATCAAATTCCACCACATCCACTTCAAGTTCCGGCCAATACCGGGCCAGCCACTTAGCGAAGGATCCGCCGCCGTGACCAAGGATCAGCGCACGCTTCGGGTTCGGGACGAGAGCGAGCGAAGACACCATGAGCTGGCTATACGGGAGGAACAGCGTATCCGGCTCGGCTTTCCACATGACCGCGTGAAAGGTTCGATCCAAAACGAGATAACGGAAGAGATCATCATCCCGGATTCTCACTTGCTGATACGGGCTGTCTTCTTGGTACACAGGCGACTTCAGCATCTGAACGGGAAACCGCGCGCCCGTCGCAGGCCCTCCGATGAGCACGGTACAGAGGACGACGGTGAGCGGTCTAGCGTCGGCGCCTTTGAGGAGCCACCAAAGTCCCAACGCCGCTTGGATAGCACCCAACCACGCCACCAAGGCATGACTGCCGATCCATGAGAGGAAAAAGAAAGCCGTTCCCCATGTCCCCGCTAAGCTTCCCACGGT
>DASTFK010000128.1:0-3144 GCA_035719945.1 Nitrospira sp. | reverse complement strand
TACTGCGTGAATCCGTAAGTCCTTCCAACAACCGATCTAACCGTCAACGCTCACTGTTGAGACATGTAATCGACACATTGTGTGCAGCGTAATCCTGCACTAATTGTCGACCTTATTTCGAGCGGCGCAGGCCAAATGGGCTGAAGAACCGGAGCCTCGCGCGCTCTGGCATTGACGTTGCTCTTTCGCCAACCGAGTCCGCTGGGTCCTCCTGCGGTCATTCACAAGGAATAGCAAGTGCGTCAAATGATGAGGCGAGGCTCCGTCTGCGTCGCGAGAATGGCGGTGTGTCTTGGTGTGCTCGTGGGTTTAGTCTGTGCTCAAAGGACGGTGCGCTCGGAATCCGTCCTGGTCAGTCAGTGGGGGCTGGACGAGGGCGCCGGATCGACGACAACCGATTCAACAGGGAATGAAACCGGCACGCTTCAGAATGGGGCATCGTGGACCCAGGGTCATAGCGGAGCAGCCGTGAACATGGACGGCGTTGACGACTACATCTCAGTCTCGAACCTCGGGCTGGGCGGCCCCGCCATATCGCTGACGGCATGGGTGAAGAACTCGAGCCTCGCGACTGGTATCGACCAACCATTCATTTCAAAAGCTGACGACGCCACTGAGGATTCCACCGACTGGATGCTGGGCCTGACGAGTTCCGGACAGAATCGGCTGCAATTCCGCCTAAGCGCCGGAGGAGTGACGACCACGTTGACAGCGTCCGGCGGCGATCTTCCACTCAATACCTGGTATCACGTCGCCGCGACCTACGACGGAGGCACGATGCGCCTCTATCTGAACGGCAAAGAAGTCGATTCGATCGCGAAGTCTGGATCGATTCCGGGCGGCGGGAGCGTGCCGATCGATATTGGCAGAAGCGTCGATGGATCAAATTATTTGCGGGGCGCCATCGACGACGTGCGCATTTACCGTTCTGCGTTGGATGCAACTGAGATTGCGGCATTGGTGAGAGGAGACGAAGGCGGCGCACCAGCGAATCAACCCGCACCAGCGAATCAACCGCCGAACGTCTCGCTAACAGCTCCTGCATCGGGAGCGGTCTTTACCGCGCTCGCGTCAATCACGCTGAGCGCCACGGCCAGTGACGTCGACGGCACGATCGCGCGAGTGGATTTCTATTCCGGCAGCACCTTGCTGGGAAGCGATACGAGCAGTCCCTACAGCTTCGCGTGGAACAATGTGTTGGTGGGCAGTTATTCGCTTACGGCAGTGGCGCGCGACAACGCAGGTGCCACGACCGTCTCCTCTACTCGTGGCATTACAGTGACACCGGTGGCTCTGCCGAGCACCACGGTGTTCGGACCTTCGAGCAACCATGCAACCGCAGTCGATCGATACGTCCTGGAGGTGTTTCCTCTTGGTGCTGATACGACGCTCGCGAATCCCGTTGGCACGCAGGATCTCGGAAAACCTGCGATCAACAATGGTGAATGCAGGGCCGACATCTCCGCAACAATTCTGGCACTGACGCCAGGCACCTACGTCGTGACAATTACGGCGATCGGCGAAGGTGGAAGCACGCAAAGTGCACCGTCTCCGCAGTTCACCAGGTGACGGGCACGAGGCCGGGACACAAACGGGGATTACCCGTGTCCACAGGTGCATAGTCGCTCGGAAGGACCGAACCTTCGTTAATGAAAGGTCCTTGCAGGAAGCATCCTAACCAGCCGTCACCGCACGGATAAGTGCCCCGAACCCGCATGCCATGCAAGGTTGCAGCGACCCTCGGCTTAGAAGGGTGAAAGCTTGTGACGGATGCCATCCAGGCAACGGTCGGTCAAGTCATTGGCCGGCCGACCCGATAACACCGGCATGTGGGCTCTTACTGCCACTGCCAAAGAGAGACGACCGCGCTCCAAGACATTCGGCTTGGGCCTCATCCTGACTGTCGGGGGAGTCTTTCTCGTGGTCGGCATCCTCGACCTGCGCGAAACCCAACGTGCCCTGGCTGAGGGCGAACTCGCCAGGGGCAAAGTCACTGGGAGGCACATGAGCGGGGGCAAGTCGAGACACTACTCCCTGGATGTCGAGTTTCAGACTCGTGCCGGCGTGCGTGTCAGGTTGACCGAATCGGTGGGCCGAAGCCGATACGAACGGACCAAGCCTGGGGATACTGTGCCGCTCCACTACCTGCCGAGCGATCCCTCTGTCATGAAGATTGGTGCGAAGCCCCAGATCGACCCGCAGGGGTTCATCATGAGCCTCAGCTCCTTCATCGTCGCAGGCGTGTATTACCTCCTCGGTAAGCGGCGGGAAGCCTGACGGGGACACATGCGACCGCGCCAAAGGTTGATCTTCATGCTGGTCGCGGCGGGGACGGGCATCGCCTTGGCGTTGTTCCTAATCCCCGGGCTTCCGCCTCGTGGCCGGCACGAATACCTCGTGGAAGGCCAGGTGCTGTCGATCGCTGTCGATCGGAAGGAAGCCAGCATCAAGCATGACGCCATCTACGGCTTCCGGCCCGCGACGACGATGTCCTACAACGTGCCGGACGCGGGCGAACTCGCCGACCTGAAGCCGGGAGACTTCATCACGGCGACCCTCGTCGTGGTGAGGGACGACATCCATCTGGATGACATCAAGAAGGTCGTCGCGGCTCGGTAGTAACAGGGAGGAGCCCGCCAGCCGTTCGCGGCGACGAGACAGTTTGGCGCTCTGTGCCCCCTTGGGGACGAGCCGCCTCCTTCGTCAGAGTATCTAGATCGTCGGCGGCTTTTCGGGCCGTGTCCGTGTCGAGTTTTTCTAACACCTTACCGAGTTCCGTGGCAAGACGCTGAAGAGTTTGGCTCAACTCTTTATCACTCGTGTCCTGAGACGCACGATTGAAACTTTCCTTAATGGAGTTGGCGACGACCAAATCGCCATGCACCACTGTTCCATTTCCCAGCGTAACCGTTACAGCCATAGCACTCCCCACATGATCGATTCGATCCGCAAGTTTAGGACCGCTGAAGTGAAGATTCTCGATGATGGTTCGGTCATAGGTGCGGCTGACGAGCCGCTGATAACTCAACGGCGCATCACTTAGAAAGGGCCGAATCTGGTCGAAGTTAGTGATAGCGCTCCCTGCGTGGCGAGCCGCATATCGTTGAAGCCATGATTCAGCCAGGGCTAGTTCGTCGTCAGAAC
>DASTFK010000127.1:0-3373 GCA_035719945.1 Nitrospira sp. | reverse complement strand
TGATCAACCGACATTCCGATTTTGTGCCCTTTCACTGCCGTTTCCAACGTGTCTTGCCCAGCATCGTCGCAACCGAGTAGCGTCATTGAAAGCGCAATCGCGACCATGATCGCCTTACTGGTGGTGTTTATCATCGTATTTTTTTCCCCCTTGCCCTCTGTTCTACGCCTCTTACAGGCGAAACCGTTTTCCCTCAGGTGTTCCGCCAGACGTTGCGCCGTTCTTACTGCACCTCTTCACCACAGTTCTGCCGGCCGATCGCATCCCCACAAGCCGGGACTGGGGGCGTCTCTCAGGCAAATGGACGAAACGGATCGACCAAAGGATCGCTGAGCTCAACCGTCTCAGGGCCGGGCTCACGCAATGCATTGGATGCGGATGCCTTTCGATCGACAAATGCGAGCTTGCGAACCCAGCCGACCGAGCCGGACGCAAGGGGCCGGGTCCGCGCTACTGGGTTGGCTGAAACCAGCCGATCGAAAGCTTACGCATGATGCTGCCCGGCTCCAACGATCCGCGCGCGTGATTACTCATCCGCTGCAGGGAGCGGCTGCAAACCCCACGGTTGCAGTTCGCTTCAACCATTCTCGGCTTCGCGCTCGGCCGGCCAGGTTGCAAACTCGAGGACGGTGCTACACCGCCAATCGCCTCCTTAGTATGGGTTGCGAACAAAACGAGAAACTGATCCAGTAACCCGCCCTGCACCCACTGATTCGTAACCCATGTCCGTCGCCTATCTCGAGAAACTCAACCCCGGGCAGCGACGGGCCGTCGAACACGGCGTCGGGGAGGCGCATGCGGTTCCCAGTGCGCCGCTGCTCGTCATTGCGGGCGCGGGGACAGGGAAAACAAATACCCTGGCTCACCGCGTCGCCCATCTGATCGTGAACGGCACTGATCCTTACCGGATTCTTCTCATGACCTTTTCGCGGCGCGCCGCTGGCGAAATGAACCGCCGGGTTGAGCGGATCGTGCGACAGGTCAGTGGCGACAGGGCCGGGGCCATAGCGGATGCTCTGATCTGGGCCGGGACCTTCCACGGGATTGGCGCGCGGTTCCTGCGCATTTATGCCGGCCAGATCGGCCTCGATTCCGCGTTCACGATTCATGACCGGGAAGACAGCGCAGATTTGATGAACCTCATCCGACACGAGCTCGGCTTTTCGAAGACGGAGAGCCGCTTTCCGGCAAAGGGCACGTGCCTCGCCATTTATTCGCGTTGCGTCAACGCCGAGCTGCCGATTGAAGACGTGCTGTGGGCTTCTTTTCCATGGTGCTCATCCTGGACGGCGGAACTCAAGAAACTCTTTGCATCTTTTGTCGAGGCGAAGCAGCGGCAGAACGTCCTCGATTACGACGATCTCCTACTCTATTGGGCACAAATGGTCAGCGATCCGATGCTCGCCGACGATATCGGCGGCCGCTTTGATCACGTGCTTGTCGATGAGTATCAGGACACAAATAGACTACAGGCGTCGATCCTACTGGCATTGAAGCCGACCGGCCGTGGGCTGACGGTCGTCGGTGACGATGCACAGGCAATCTATTCGTTTCGCGCAGCGACGGTGCGCAACATTCTTGACTTCCCCGGTCAGTTCAGTCCGCCGGCCAAGATTGTCACGCTCGATCGGAACTATCGCTCGACGGAGCCAATTCTGGCGGCGGCGAATGCCGTAATCGGTCTTGCAAGCGAGCGCTTCACCAAGAATCTCTGGACCGACCGCACGGGAGGTGAACGGCCGCGGCTCGTTTGCGTGCGCGATGAGACGGATCAGGTTTGTTACATTGTCGAACGCGTACTTGAGAACCGCGAGGCCGGCTCGCTACTGAAGCATCAGGCAGTCCTGTTTCGCGCGTCCCACCACAGTGGGCCTCTCGAGGTGGAACTGACCCGCCGCAACATCCCCTTCGTGAAGTTCGGGGGCCTTAGGTTCCTCGATGCGGCACATGTCAAAGACGTTCTGGCACTCCTGCGCTTTGTCGAGAACCCACGCGACAGGGTGGCCGGATTCCGCGTGATGCTACTCGTCCCCGGTGTCGGGCCGAGTTCTGCGCAGCACGCCCTGGATCTCATGGCGGACGCAGCGGATCCAATTGAGGCGCTGATTGCAGCACAGCCACCCTCTCGCGCCGGCGCCGATTGGCCTTCCTTCGTGGATACCATGGGCGCGCTTCGATCCGGCAGGGCAGGCTGGCCGGCCGAACTGGAGTGTGCCCGCCTCTGGTACGAACCACATCTCGAGCGCATCCATGAAGACGCCGTGACTCGCCGTATCGACCTCATCCAGCTCGAGCAAATCGCTGGCGGCTACCCCTCCCGTGAGCGCTTCCTCACCGAACTCACACTCGACCCTCCCGACGCTACTAGCGACCAGGCGAGAACGCCCCTTCTCGACGAGGATTACCTGATTCTTTCGACGATTCATTCGGCCAAGGGCCAGGAATGGAAGTCCGTGTTCGTGCTGAATGCGGTAGACGGATGCATTCCGTCGGATCTGGGAGTGCGGACCGCGGCCGAAGTGGAGGAAGAGCGGCGTCTGCTCTATGTCGGCATGACCCGCGCCAAGAACGACTTGCATCTGGTGGTGCCGCAGCGCTTCTACGCCCACGGGCAGAGAGCCGACGGCGACAGGCATATCTACGCCTCGCGCACGCGCTTCATTCCGGATGCCCTCCTGTCTCTCTTCGAGAAAATGGCGTGGCCGGTCGTGGAACCACAGGCCGTCCAACCTGCAGTCCAGGCAATTCGCGTCGATGTTCGCGCCCGTCTGCTCGGCATGTGGCGGTAGCTGAGATGAGTTGGGGCTGATATTTGCTTACCGATGTGCGGCCGTATTATCCAGAGCTCCAGTCCTCTTCGCCTGGCCATCGTCGATGGCCTCGAGGTCAGCGACAGCCGGATGGGGAACATTCGGCCCCGCTACAACGCAGCGCCCAGCCAAGAGCTGCTCGTTATTCGGGAGAACCGCAAGACTGGTGAGCGCTCGCTCGACCTCATCAAGTGGGGTCTGATCCCCCATTGGTTCACAGACCCGAGGGGTGGCCGTAGGCCCATCAATGCCAAGGCCGAGACCGTTTCCAAGCTCCCCACATTTCGCGAAGCTTATGCTCAACGGCGCTGCATCGTGCCGATCGACGGTTTCTTCGAGTGGCGGGCCATTAAGGGTGCGCGGGCCAAGCAGCCTTACGCTATTGCCATGAAGGACGGCTCGCCCTTCGGCTTGGCGGGCCTGTGGGAGAACTGGCGCAATCCGAACACAGGAGAATGGCAACGAACCTTTGCGATCATCACCGTACCGTCCAACTCATTGGTCGGGCAGATCCATCATCGAATGCCAGCCATCTTGCAGCCCGGGACTTACGAGCACTGGCT
>DASTFK010000126.1:0-3085 GCA_035719945.1 Nitrospira sp. | reverse complement strand
TTATTAGCCCCGACGGACAAAAGCGTATGCAATTGACTACAGGGGGTGGTATCGATGACTCACCTTCCTGGTCTCCGGACGGACGCCATTTGGCCTTCAGCTCGACGGCGGACGGCAAGAGTCACATCTATATGATTGATGCGGACGGAAAGGACCTTGAACGACTGACGTTTGAGGGGACCCACAATAGTGCGCCATCCTGGTCCCCGGCGTCATGACCACACCACATAGGCAGATTCTGACACACCTTTTAGAGAGAGGAGATACGCGTATGGGCACAACACCTTTCAGAATCGCGTTGGCACTCGTGGCCAGCGTCGCCCTTCTGGGCGTTTCGGGATGTTCCAAGAAGTCGGTGCAATCCGGCGGCGACACCCAATCGTCGCAAAGCAAGACGGCGAAAAGTGAAAGTACGGAGAGCAGCCGAACGGGCGTCGGTAGTTTCCCCGACACCAGCATGCAGTCAGGCGGCGGCTCCGGTCTTCGGGGTTTGGATAAGAATCCGTCCGAAGAACGTATTGGAAACGGAGCAGGGGCGGGCGCAGGAGCGGGCGCCGGCTCATTGTTAGCCAAGGCCGATACCTCCGACACGGCAGGCCGCCAGTTGGATGAAATCCGGGCGGAGCAGGCGGCCTCGACTGCCGCCGGGCTCCGTGATGTCCTTTTCGGATACGACAGCTGGACGATTTCCGATGATCAGCGACAGGCGCTCACCCGCGACGCCGATTGGATGAAATCCAATCCCGGTGCGATCGTCAAGGTCGAAGGCCATTGCGACGAGCGCGGAACCTCGGATTACAATCTGGTCCTCGGTGAAAAGCGCGCCAAGGCTGTGCGCAACTACCTTGTGGAACTGGGCATCAGCGCCAATCGGCTGTCCGTCGTCTCCTATGGAAAAGAGCGTCCGTCTTGTCTCGAGCACGCTGAATCCTGCTATCAGCAGAACCGTCGGGGACATTTGGCTGTGAAGACGGGGAAATAACACCGTGTCAAGCGAAGGTGGCACCATGAATATCGCGTGGCATGTGCGAAGCGTTGGAACGCTGGTTTGCCTGCTGTCGATCAGCCTCTTAAACGGCTGCGTGGCCCAGCAGGCCGATTTGAAGAGCGCCGAGCGCCGGTTCAATCAATCGAACGAGGCGCTGGCCCAGCGGGGAGCTCAGCAGCGGCAAGAACTCGAAGAGCTGAAGAGCCAAGAGATTCCTAAGCTACGGGGAGAGCTGGAAAAGGCGCAGCATCAAGCGCAGGAGATTCAACGAGCGCAGGACGATCTGCGGCAACGGTCGGCGGTGCTCGAGCAGCAGACGAAGAAGCTGGAGCAGTTGTCCGCCAAGCTGGATGCAGAAAACGCCAATCGCTATGCCCAGGTGCGCGAGAGCCTCAACGCCCAGGACATGAAGAACAAATCGGACCGCGATCAGTTGCGGGTCGATGTGAATACGCGCCTTGATGACGTCAACCGCCAGATGGAGGTGCTTCGGAAGGAGATCATCGACGTGGTGCAGAAAACCAACACCGCGTTTGCCAAGAGCATGGACGTCAAGCTCGACGAACAGCGCAAAGCCTTGGCGGATACCCAGGTCCGAACCGAACAATTGTCGGCGAAATTTACACAGTTCAACCAGGCCTTGACCGGTTTCCGCGACTCTTTGACCTCCATGAATGAACGCGTTGCGCAGGAGGAGCAGGCCAACAAGGCCCTGGCGACGAAGATCGAAGCCGACACCAAAGCCTCCACCTTACACGTCAACGAGACGACGAAGTCGATGTCGGGACACTTGAATGAGGTCAACAAGAGCGTTTCTGCTGTGGCGCAGAAGCTCGCGGCCCGGATCGATGAGCAGGTCGGGCGTCTTGATGCACGGATGACCGAGCAGGAGCGTCGGGTCGACGGCCTCGCCAAAAATGTGGATCACGTGGCGCAGGAAGCTCACGTCAAAGGGACCGTTCCCAAGGCGGGCCAACGGCAGCCTCAGACAACGAAGTCCATACACCGGTCTTCCTTGACGGCACCGGCTGAGGCGGCCGCTCAGGAGTCTGTCCCAGCGGCCCACCAGGAGGCGGAATTGAACAACCACGCGGTGGAGCGGACAGTCGTGCCTGTCGCCGCGGAAGAATCGCCGGAGCCGGTTGCGGTCGCCGCGGTCCGTTCGTCCGAAAGGTCTGACAGGGCCGAATACGAGCGGATCCTCGCCTACTTCAAAGAAGGTAATCTCGACGGATCCCGCGACGGATTCTCGGCCTTTTTGGCGGAATATCCGAACTCGGATCTCGCCCCGAACGCCCGCTATTGGCTTGGGGAATCCCATTACGGTAAAAGGGACTATAAACAGGCCATTGACTCGTATGATCGAGTGGAGATCGACTATCCGCAGAGCGAAAAGGTACCAGCCGCGATTCTGAAAAAAGGCTTCGCCTATCTTGCGTTGAAGGACAAGAAGCGGGCATCGTCGGCCTTCAAGCAGGTCGTGACCCTGTATCCCAAGAGTCCGGAGGCCGGAAAGGCCTACGATAAATTGAATCAGCTGAAGGAAGTCCGGTGACTGTACCGCACGGCCTGATACGACTTGGGCTGGGATTGGTGACCGCTGCCGCCTTCGGCACCATCGCCGGTTGCGCCAAGCACGCGGATTTTGTCGAACTGCGCGACCATCTGGCAACCGTGGCAAAATCCCAGGATCAGGATCAAAAGCGGTTGGATGCGCTGCAGCGACGCATGGACTCCTTGGAACGTGTCAAGGATGCCGAGCCGTCGAAGGCGAAGCTCGACGACCTCAGTGCGCGCATGCAGAAACTCGAGGCCCGACTGTCCAAATTCGATGACTCGGTGGGTGCATCCGCGGTGCCCAAGCTTGACGCGATGGCGACAGATTCGGCGAAAGCGGCGAAGTCGCAAAAACCGGGAGGGTCGGAGCCCATCATCCCGAATGTTCCCGCGATCACGCCGACGTCCGCGTTCAACTTGTCCTATAACGATTACTTGAACGGTAAGTACGACCTAGCGGTGTCCGGCTTTCAGCGTTTCGTCAAGGACTTCCCCGGCACGTCCCTGACACCTAATGCCTATTACTGGCTCGGCGAATCC
>DASTFK010000125.1:0-6727 GCA_035719945.1 Nitrospira sp. | reverse complement strand
ATGACCAAGCAGGAGGCACTGGAATTCTTCAAGTCCCGAGGCGAGCTGTATAAGGTGGAACTAATTCAAAGCTTTCCTGATGGGGAGCCGATCTCCGCGTATACGCAGGGGGATTTCGTCGATCTTTGCCGAGGACCACACCTGCCTTCGACCGGCCATGTGGGAGCGTTCAAGCTGCTGACGACAGCAGGCGCCTATTGGCGCGGAGATGAACGCAATCCGATGCTCCAACGGATTTACGGTACGTCGTTTCCGACCGAGGCGGAGCTCACTGCGCACTTGGCCCGGCTGGAAGAAATCAAACGTCGTGATCATCGCAAGGTCGGGAAGGAGTTGGACCTCATCTCCGTCCAGGATGAAATCGGACCCGGCCTGGTCCTCTGGCATCCGAAAGGCGCCGCCATCCGGCTGCTGATCGAAAATTTTTGGCGGGAGCAGCACCTGAAGGACGGATACGAGCTGGTCTATTCCCCGCATGTCGCCCGGTTGGATTTGTGGAAGACCAGCGGGCATGTCGACTATTACCGGGAGAACATGTTCGCGCCGATGAAGGTGGAGGGCAGCGAGTACCAGCTCAAGCCGATGAACTGCCCCTATCACATCATGATTTACAAGTCGCATCTGCGGAGCTACCGCGACCTGCCGATCCGCTACGGTGAGCTGGGCACGGTCTATCGCTACGAACGGACAGGAGTGCTTCACGGACTATTGCGCGTGCGCGGCTTCACGCAGGACGACGCCCATTTGTTTTGTCGGCCCGATCAAATCGAAACCGAAGTCAGTCGTGTGCTGGATTTTACGTTTTTCATTCTGCGCACGTTCGGATTCACTGAATTCGAGGTGTTTCTCTCGACCAGACCAAAGGAGTCGGTGGGGGCCGAAGAGCACTGGACGCTCGCGACAAGCGCATTGGAGGCGGCGCTCAAAAGCCGCAACATTGCCTTCCACCTTGACCCCGGTGGAGGTGCGTTTTACGGTCCGAAAATTGACATCAAGATCAAGGATGCCTTGGGCCGTTCCTGGCAATGCTCGACCGTCCAGATCGACTTCAACAATCCCGAACGCTTCGACATGCACTACATCGGAGAGGACGGGAAGAGCCACCGACCCATCATGATCCACCGGGCCTTGATGGGATCGATCGAGCGGTTCTTCGGCATTCTGATCGAGCATTATGGCGGGGCGTTTCCTACCTGGTTGGCGCCCGTGCAAGCCGTGTTCATCGCGATCACCGACCACCAGCACGAATTCGTGACGCAGGTTGTAGCGCAGATGAAGGCGGCGGGCTTCCGCGTGGAAGCCGATCTCCGCAATGAGAAGATCGGGCTCAAGATCCGTGAAGCGGAAAAGGCGAAGGTCCCGTTTATGTTCGTCGTCGGCGACAGGGAAGTGCAGGCCGGCACACTGTCCGTCAGGGGACGCAGCGGCGCCAACCTCGGCACCATGACCATTGCCGGTGCATTGGATCTGCTCAAGGCTGAAGTGCAGCGGCAGCAACTTTCACCTACTTCATGAGAGGTGGCCTATCGTTCCCAAACTTCGGGTGAACCGCGAGATTCGAGTCCGTGAAGTCAGGGTGATCGGGCCGGAAGGCGAGCAGCTCGGCATCCTTCCGACGCCGGAAGCGTTCAAGCAGGCGCAAGAAGGCGGATACGATCTGGTGGAAGTCGCGCCGACGTCGGCGCCGCCAGTCTGCCGCATCATGGATTACGGCAAGTACAAGTATGAGCTGAGCAAGAAGGACCATCAGAGCCGGCGACACCAAAAATCGACCCAGGTCAAGGAAATCAAATTGCGTCCACGGACGGACAAGCACGATCTCGAGATCAAGATCCGGCAGATTAAGGGATTTTTGGAGGAAGGCAACAAAACGAAGGTCGTGCTGACCTATCGCGGACGCGAAATGGCCAATCAGGAAATGGGCCGACAGGTCATGAACTCGGTGATCGCCGAATTGACGGAAACCGGCACGATCGAATATGCCCCGCGCATGGAAGGACGCAGCCTGATTATGATCGTCGCTCCCAAGTAAACTGCTGTCTGGATACTTAACCGAAAAGGATGCGAGCTATGAAGATGAAATCGCACAGCGGAGCCAGTAAACGGTTTCATAGAACCGGGACGGGGAAGTTTATGCGCAAGAAAGCCGGCAAGCGGCATATCTTGACGAGCAAGAATCGCGAGCGGAAGCGGCGGCTGAGCGGCTCAGTGGTCGTGGACAAGACGAAGACCGCGGCACTCGAGCGTTTGCTGCCGTATCAATAGAGTGAGAGCCATCGGATTCAACAAGGGAGTATGAAGTCATGCCACGCGCAAAAGGTGGGCCGAAAACACGAGCGAGACGAAAGAAGCGACTGAAGCTGGCGAAAGGGCAGTATGGCGCGAAAAGCCGGCTGTTCCGTTCGGCGACGGAATCGGTGGATAAGGGACAGCAGTACGCCTATACGGGACGCAAGAACCGAAAGCGTGACTTCAGGGCGCTTTGGATCGCGCGAATCAGCGCGGCAACCAGGGCCCACGGCCTCACCTATGGCCGCTTCATCAATGCGCTGAAGAAGGCCAACGTCCTGTTGGACCGCAAGGTACTGTCCGACATGGCCATCAGGGATAGCGCGGGATTCGAGCAGCTGGTCGGGCTCGCCAAGCAGCACCTTACCCCCGCGACCGCGTAGACCACGAGACCTGCCAAGGGTTCTGCCTCCTGGCACCCAAGTGAGCGGAGAGCGACGAGGGGTCGTTCTCCGGCTTACTGATGGTCGATCAGTTGCGACAGGTTGACGTCGAAGGCGACGACCGGGACGCCGATCTGCCAGCGCTCGAGGACTTCGGGATGCACTTCCCCGATCACGCCCATCGTTTTACCAGACAGCACAATCTTTCCCGCCCGGCCTTCCAGAAACGACGGATGCGGCACCGGCTCGAGGGTATATTCCTTCCCCAAATGATAGAACAAGACATCGAGACAGGAATGGACCTCTGAAAAGTGCGCGGTCGCATGTGCGATCATGGCGCCGAGGACAGTTTCCGTCCGCGACCCGAGTTCGTGACTGGGATCAGGAATCGCCACATCCCCCGCCTCGAATAACCGATGCGGGTAGAACGCTCGGCTCGAGGCAGTTTCTACCCGCAATAGCGACGGCAGCATCCATTGGCGTAGGCAGGAAAAATTCAAGGACATGACATTGTCGACTTCCACCATCTTGCCCCACGGAGTGTCAGTCAAACGCATCCAATCGCGATACTGCTCGGGCGCCCCCAAGATGTTGGAGATGATCTCCTGAAATCCCATGCCCACCATGAAGTTTCTGGCTCGATCGGAGGTTTGCTCGATCTTCGAAAGGCCTCCCACGGTGAATTGCGCCGGCATGACGGGAGAAAATTCTGCGTAGCCTCGGCTCATGGCCACATCTTCCACCACGTCCATGGCGTGCATCACATCCTGTCGGTAGGGAGGCAGCTTCGCCTTAACCGAACCGGTTTGTGATGTGACCTCATAGCCGTACACTTGCAGCGCCTGTTTGACCGCCTGCGCACCAAGCTTTTGGCCAAGCGCCTGCTCGATCATATCAAGGGAAATTGTCCGTGATCGGCCAAGGTCCTGGGGCGTCACGACGCGTTTTCCTAGCCTGGTCTTTTGGGGATACACTACTTCGATGGGCTCGATGGTGGCGCCGCGGTCGGCCAGATTCGCGGCAAAAATATTGAGGGTCAACACAACCATTGGAAGATCCGTTCCCGTCACCTCTATGAACAGTTCGTCGTCTCCTGGCCGTACTTCCCCGATTTCGCGGCTGTTGATGATCGGCGGAAACGACAACACCTGTTGCTTGGCATCCCTGAGAATCGGTACATGCGCATGGCCTGCGAGAATGTGGCCGTGCTCCAAGCCCTTGGGATGAACCATTAGAATTTCGGACAGCGTCATGACGGTCTCCATCCCCAAAGGGGTGAACCGTGCCGCGTCGCGCTCAACCAATTGATACGTCACAGGAAAGTGAATGTTCTTGAGCTGATATAAACCGATCGAGACGGTCCTGCGTTTATGCCCATAAATATCCGCCAGTTTCTCCTGCGTTTGAATGAGCTGAGCCAAGCCTTCATTGGTCACCCGGTAGCCTGAAGCTGTGCAAGCTGCGACATAGGGCCGCACGTGTGCCAGTCCTGGTGCGACGACCACACGTCTGGTAATTTTCGGCTTCTTCGATAAAAACGGATAGGGTTTCAACTTCCCTTCTTGTTTGATGCGGATTTGCCGTGCGATGCCTTCACAACTCCAGAGGTCGGGCCGGTTGCTGTCCTGCAGTTCGATGCGCAATTCGCCCGTTTCCGCGACGTGCTCCTTCAGCTCACCCTTCACCAGCATGAGCCAATCCTCGAGTCGCTCAATTGATACCGGCCGCTTGATTCGCGGACCCGTGCCAAGGAGCGATTCGAAATCCTTTTTAAAAATGGAAATTGTCGGCATTGGTTAGAACAGACCTCTTGTCGTACGAATCATGTCGAGATTATCGGTGAAAAGTTCCCGGATGTCGTGGATCCCCAAGGCCACCATCGCCATACGGTCCAGGCCCAGACCCCAGGCAATCACCGGCACGCTCACCCCTAAGGGCTGTGTGACTTCCGGTCGGAAAAGCCCCGCGCCACCCAATTCCATCCAGCCGAGCCGCGGATGGCGCACGTGCAGTTCCACCGATGGTTCTGTAAACGGAAAGTACGCCGGCAAGAACTTCACTTCCTTGGCCTGAGCCACTTCACGAGCGAAGAGATTCAGGAGCCCCAGCAGAGTCCGGAAGTTTATGTCTTCGCCGAGAACGATGCCTTCCACCTGAAAAAAGTCTGTCGCGTGCGTGGCGTCGACCTGGTCATAGCGAAAACACCTGGCGATCGAGAAATATTTCCCGGGCACGGCCGGCCTTGATGCCAGGGTCCTGGCGGACACCGCCGTGCCCTGACTGCGCAACACGAGCCGTTTGGCGCGTTCGACATCGAAGGCGTACTGCCAGCCGGTCGACCCCGTCGCGCCTCCGTTGCGATGGGCGCTGGCCACTCTCGTAAGAAACGGCTCGGGAATGTGCGTGGCGTGGGTCGGTTGCTTGACGAAATAGACGTCATGGATGTCGCGCGCTGGGTGGAACTGCGGCATAAAAAGGGCATCCATGTTCCAGAATTCCGTCTCCACCAGTGACCCACGCATCTCCTGGAAACCCATACTCACCAGCTTGGTCTTCACCGTATCCAGAAATTCGCGGTACGGATGCTTCTTCCCGATTGCGATCCGCGGTGCACGGAGGTTGATGGTGTATTTCCTGAACCGCTTGGTTCGCCAGCTCCCGTCCTTCAGCAACTCGGGACTGAGCTGAGAGACTTCTTCCGCCACACCCTCTTTGGCCAGGTGTTCCATGGCCGTCATGCCGCCCGATGCGACCTTGAAGGATCTGGCCACGCGTTCGTCGACTCGAAACGGTTCATTGGCATTGCCCCGCTTGACGGAATAATCCATGATGATTTGCCGGTCACTCTCGGCAAAGGCTTCCAGCTCACGGGATGCTCCGTGGAGCTGTTCGAGCAACATCCTGAGACGCTCGGCGGTGGAACTGGGACGGCCGGTCGACTCAATGCAGCCGCCCTGAACAATCAACAGCGCCCCTTCTTTTTTCAGCCGTCCCACGGCCTTGCTGACATCGGAGGGGTCGAGCCCGTCCCGGGACTGCAGATCTTGGATCGTCAACCGCTGTCCGGTTCCTGCCACACTTCTCGCAGCAGTAAGAACCTCCTCAATCGGCGACTGCTTGGCATGATATCGCTCTCCCACCGCCGTCATCGAGACGACGGGAGTGACGGTTTCCTTGTCGATTGCGAGCAATGATTTGGCAAGCAGCCATTCAATGGCCATGCTGAGCTGTGACGGCTCCAGGCCCGTCGCGGCGGCCAGTTGCTCGGTCGTGAGCGCTGCCCCCGAATGGCTCGACCCGAAGGCCGTAAGTACCTTGATTTCGAGAGGATGCAGACTGTCGATGAGGGAGGAGATGTCCACCCGAAGACCTATCGGTGGGCGGAAGCCGGCTGTCCTGCCGCCCGCAGCGCAGCGATCGTGGCTGCGTAGTCCGTGCCACAGAAGATTGCAGACCCGGCGACGAGCACGTCAGCGCCGGCGGCCAGGATGCGCGCCGCATTATCTATCTTGACGCCGCCGTCCACTTCCAGAAGCGCTCGGCTGCCGCTTCGGTCGATCATCTGACGAGCGGTGGCCACCTTACGAAGGCAGGACTCTATGAATGTCTGCCCGCCGAATCCCGGGTTCACCGACATGATGAGCAGGAGATCCACGTCCGGGAGAATCTCTTCAATCGTGTGCAGGGAGGTTGCAGGGTTCAGCGTCACCCCCGCCTTGACCCCCCGTTCCTTGATGGCCTGCACCGTCCGGTGCAGGTGGGGACAGGCTTCGACGTGCACGGTTAAATAGTCAGCACCGGCGGTGGCGAACTCGTCGACGAAGACATCGGCGTTTGTGATCATCAGGTGAACATCGAGAGGAAGCTTGGTGACCTTCTTCAATGCTTCGACGATCGGCGGGCCGACCGTCAGATTCGGCACAAAATGGCCGTCCATGACGTCGACATGCAACATATCGGCGCCGCCCCGTTGGACCGCGGCCACTTCCTCGGCCAAACGTGCAAAGTCGGCGGAGAGGATCGAAGGGGCACTGAGGGTCGTTCTCGTCATTCGC